>JBDTFI010000556.1:0-3089 GCA_039938035.1 Acetobacteraceae bacterium
CGCGCGCCGCCGCACGTCTCGCACGGGCGTTCGGCGCGGTAGCGCCCCATCTCCTCGCGCACCCAGGCGCTGTCGGTTTCGAGGAAGCGGCGTTCGAGATTGCGGATCACGCCCTCGAACGGCTTGGTGACGGTGTAGGCGCGCACGCCGTCCTTGTAGGTGAGCGCCACCGGCTCGTCCTTCGCGGTGCCGAACAGGATCGCCGCGCGCACATTGGCCGGCAGTTCAGCCCAGGGCGTGCGCGTCGGAACCTTGAAGTGCCGCGCGAGGCTTTGCAGCGTCTGGTCGTAGTACGGGGTCTGCGCGCCCGACCACGGCGCGATGACGCCCTCGGCGAGTGACCGGCGTTCGTCGGGCACCACGAGCGCGGGATCGAAGAAGCCCTGCGTGCCGAGCCCGTCGCAGGTCGGACAGGCGCCGTGCGGGCTGTTGAAGCTGAACAGCCGCGGCTCGATCTCCTCGATCGTGAAGCCGCTGACCGGGCAGGCGAAGCGCGACGAGAATACCGTGCGCGCGCCGCCGTCAGCCTCTTCGGCGTAGACGATGCCGTCCGACATCGCGAGCGCGGTCTCGAAACTATCGGCCAGGCGCTGTTCGAGCCCCGGCCGGACGACGACGCGATCGACCACCGCCTCGATCTCGTGCTTGATCTTGCGGTTGAGCGCGGGGACCTCACCGATCTCGTAGAGCTTGCCGTCCACCTTGGCACGGGTGAAGCCGCGCCGCTGGAGTTCGGCCAGTTCCTTGCGGTATTCGCCCTTGCGGTCGCGCACCACCGGGGCCAGCAGCAGCAAGCGGGTGGACTCGGGCATCGCCATTACCCGATCGACCATCTGGCTGACCGTCTGCGCCTCGATCGGCAGCCCCGTGGCCGGCGAATACGGCACGCCGACGCGCGCCCAGAGCAGGCGCATGTAGTCGTGGATCTCGGTCACCGTGCCGACGGTCGATCGCGGGTTGCGGCTGGTGGTCTTCTGGTCGATGGAGATGGCGGGCGACAGCCCCTCGATGCTGTCCACGTCGGGCTTGCCGGCGAGTTCGAGGAACTGGCGGGCGTAGGACGAGAGGCTCTCGACGTAGCGGCGCTGGCCCTCGGCGTAGATGGTGTCGAAGGCGAGCGAGGACTTGCCGGACCCGGACAGGCCGGTGAGCACGGTCAGCCGGTCGCGCGGGATGACGACGTCGACGTTCTTGAGGTTGTGCTCGCGGGCGCCGCGGACATGGATGACGTTGCCGGCCATACCGATCCAGGTTGTTCTTGGGATGTTCGCGTCTTATATGGCACTCTCGCGCCCTGAGGAATAGGGTTTCACCGAGTCGGGGACGCGCGCTAGGGATGCGTTAACCGAAGGTGACGACGAATACCGTTCGGAGTGATGGGGACAAGCGATGGCCGGCAGCGTCAACAAAGTGATCCTGGTGGGCAACCTGGGCAAGGACCCGGAGGTGCGGACCACCCAGGCGGGACTGAAGATCGTCAACTTCACGATGGCGACCAGCGATACGTGGAACGACAAGGCCAGCGGGGAGCGCAAGGAGCGCACCGAGTGGCACCGCGTGGTGATCTTCAACGAGCGTCTCGCCGACGTGGCCGAGCGGTTCCTGCGCAAGGGGCGGAAGGTCTACGTCGAGGGCGCCTTGCAGACCCGCAAATGGACCGACCAGTCGGGGGCAGACAAGTACACGACCGAGGTGGTGATCGAGCGGTTCCGGGGCGACCTGACCCTGCTCGACGGCGCCCGCACCGAGGAGGGCGGCGCCTCCGGCGGCAGCGGTGGGTTCAGCGGCGGGGCGGGCGGCGGGAGCGGACGCCCAAGCGGCGGAACCGGCGGCGGTGGACGCGGAGCGGCACCGTCGTGGGAGGCGCCGAAGGGCGGGGATCTGGACGATGAGATTCCATTCTAGGAACGAGGGCGTCGATCCCGTCCTGATCCGCTTCCGCAAGGCGATCGACGCGGCGTACGGGCGACCTCGGACTACGATGTCGCGGTGTTTTTGAGGGACTGGCAATCGCAAGCCGTCTCCGTCGGCGGCCCGAAACGACGCGTCCGCTTTCATGCACGAGGTACGCCGGGATGGACGCGAGTTCTAGACTCGCGATCCGGGACCACATTGCAAGAGTGCGGACCCACCCACGCGCGAGCTATTCGCCGGGATAGGTACTCATGAGATCGCGGCGCGAGAGGCCTATCAGGCTGCATTCCATGCGGCCGAGGCGGCGCTCGTTGCGCGGACGGGACGGTGTGCCAAGACCCATTCGGGATTGAGAACTACGATCGCGCGGCTCGCCGCGGATTCGGGCGAGATCAGTCGGGAATGGAGCAAATTCCTTGCCCGTGCATACGATCGGAAGTCGCTTTCGGACTATGGCACGACAGCCGGCGCTCTACGTCGCGGGCGCTAGTAGGACCACTCGCGGTGCTGTTGTGCCACGAAGGCAGGTTCCCAGCGAGCCCAATCAAGCGCGAAGTCGACCCGGTCCTGAACCGATGCCGAAGCGGGCTGCACGGCTTCGGCGGGAAGCTGATCAATGGCGACCGCGATCACCGTCGCCGGTGCTGACCGCAGGGCGTTAAGACGGTTGCTCATGACACTCTCCTGCCCATGTCTCGCCGGGACTCGACCGGCGGATGGAGAATGGGTCGGCTTGGTGCGCGGCGCCGTGGGCCAGTTCACGTTCGGTGGCAAAAAGTCGGACCGGCATTTCGGGCTGGCGGTGAACACGCTTCCGCCGCTCTCCGGCATCGCCGTGCTGGGCTGATACGGGGGCGAGCGGCGAGCCTCATGGGGACGTCCACACGGTTCGTTTGACGGTTCGGACGAATTCAGCCTAGATCGCGCCGCGCCGGAGGGGTGGCCGAGCGGCTGAAGGCGGCGGTTTGCTAAACCGTTGTACGGGGTAAACCCGTACCGGGGGTTCGAATCCCCCTCCCTCCGCCAGATGGTCGATCTATCTCGTCGGAAATGCCGTCATTTTCCGCTCCACCTCGGCGTTGATCTGCGCGCCAAGCAGCACGACGAACGCCGACAGATACAACCACGTCAGCAGCACGACGACCGCGCCGAGCGCGCCGTAGGTCGCGTTGTAA
>JBDTFI010000557.1:0-12033 GCA_039938035.1 Acetobacteraceae bacterium
CGCAATATCCTGACCAGCGTCGCGATGACCCTGGAGCAGGAGGGTTTCCAGGTCCGCACCTACACCGACGGCGAGAGCGCGCTCCAGGGCCTCAGCCAGCGGCCGGTCGATCTGGCGGTACTTGACATCAAGATGCCGCGCATGGACGGCATGGAACTCCTCCAGCGCCTGCGCCAGCGTAGCGCCATGCCGGTGATTTTCCTCACCTCCAAGGACGAGGAGGTGGACGAGCTGATGGGGCTGCGACTCGGCGCGGATGACTACATCACCAAGCCGTTCAGCCAGCGCCTCCTGCTCGAGCGCATCCGCGCCCTGCTGCGCCGCAACGAGGCGTCGCGCGCCGAAGGCTCCGGCGCCGCGCCCGGAGGGGTGATGGTGCGCGGCGACCTGACCCTCGACGAGACCAAGCACCAATGCATCTGGAAGGGCACCGATATCCAGCTCACGGTGACCGAGTTCCTGCTCGTGAAGGCGCTTGCCGCCCGCCCCGGCATGGTCAAAAGCCGCGACCAGTTGATCGACGCCGCTTACGGCGAGAACATCTACGTGGACGATCGTACGATCGATAGCCACGTCAAGCGCATTCGCAAGAAGTTCCGCGTCGCCGAGGATAGCTTCAACCAGATCGAGACGCTCTACGGGATCGGTTACCGCTACAAGGAGCACTGATTTGCTCCAGCGCGTGGCCTGGCACCCGCCACCTGAGTCCGTCGGGGCCGTGCCCCGCCTGCGCTGGGTCTCCCCGCTGCTGCGCCGTATCCTGCTGGTGAACGCCCTGCCCCTGGCGCTGCTGGTCGTCGCCTTGCTCTACCTCGACCAGTACCAGAACGGTCTGCTGGAGGCCGAGGTCGCGGCGCTGCGCGAGCAGGCCCGCATCTTCGCCGGCGCCTTGGCTGAAAGCGCCGTCAACGTCGCCAGTCCCAGCGATCCGCGCCTGGTCGCCGACATCGCCCGCCCGCTGCTCTACCGCCTGACCGATCCGAGCCCCGACGCCGAAGCCAAGCTCTATGCGCCGGACGGCACGTTGCTCGCCGATTCCCGCGTGCGGGAGGGACCGAAGGGTGCCCAGCGCGAACCCCTGCCCCCGGCGGTGGTCCGGGGGCCAGTGATGGGCGCGGTCGGCTGGGTCTACGACGAGGTGCTCGGCCTGCTGCCGCAGAAGACGCCGACGCATGTCGATCTTTCCCCCGGTGGCGCCGGGCCGGAATGGCAGCCCGACGTGAAGGAGGAACTCCGGCTCTCGAGTTCCGAAAAAAGCCGGGAGACGCCGCCCTACATCCGCCGCACCATCGACAACCGCCTGCTGGTGACGGTCGCGGTGCCGGTCGAGCGCGACAAGCATACCGTCGGCATCGTCCTGCTGACCCGCGAGGCGAGGGAGGTCGACAGCAGCCTGTTCGCCATCCGCACCTCCATCCTGGCCCTGTTCGGCCTCGCTTTGGCGCTGACGGTGCTGCTGTCCTGGTATCTCTCGCGTACCATCGCTCGCCCAATCCTGCGCCTCGCCGCCGCCGCGGCCGAAATGCGCGAGGGGCAGGGCCGCACCGGCAGCGTCCCGCGCGTCTTGCTCGGCCGGCGCGACGAGGTGGGCGTCCTGGCCGTCGCCCTGGCGGATTCGGCCGCGGCGTTGTGGCACCGGATGGACGCGATCGAGCGTTTCGCCGCCGACGTGGCCCACGAGATCAAGAATCCCCTCAGCTCCATCCGCAGCGCCATCGAGACGCTGCGCCGGATCGAGGACCCGACGCGGCAGAAGCAGCTCCTCGCCATCATCACCGACGACGTGACCCGTCTCGACCGCCTTATCACCGATGTCGCCGACGCCTCCCGCGTCGATGCCGAGCTGTCGCGCGTCGCGACCGAACGGGTCGATATCGCGCCGATACTGCGTATCCTGAAGGAGTTGCAGGACGCGACGCGCGGCGAAGACGAGCCATGGATCGAACTGGACGTCCCGGCTGACGGGCTCGTCGTGCGCGGCGTCGAGGATCGGCTGGTGCAGGTCTTCCGCAACATCATTTCCAACGCGGAATCCTTCAGTCCGCCGCGAGGACGTATCCTCATCGCCGCCTGCGAGACCGCCGGCGGCATCGAGATCACCGTCGACGACGACGGTCCGGGCATCCCCGAGGGCAAGCTGGAGCAGATCTTCGACCGCTTCTACAGCGAGCGTCCGAGCGAGGAGCGCTTCGGCCAGCACTCCGGCCTCGGGTTGTCGATCAGCCGGCAGATCGTTGAAGCCTTGCGCGGCCGGATCACCGCCGACAACCGCCGCGCCCCGGATGGGCGCGTGCTGGGCGCGCGATTCGTCGTGGTGTTGCCGGCGGCGTGATATCCAGGCGTCAAATCCAGCCGCGCCGCCAGAACCACAGCAGCGGCAGGATCGCGCTCAACACGATCACCGTCAGCCCGTAAGCATAGCCGTGCGCCCAGCTCAGCTCCGGCATGTCCTTGAAGTTCATGCCGTAGATGCTGGCGATCAGCGTCGGTGGGATGCCGACGATGGAGGCGACCGTCAGCACCTTGATGACGTTGTTCTGCTGGATGTTGATGAAACCCAGCGTCGCGTCGAGCAGGAACTGCACCTTGCTGGTGATCTGTACGTCGTAGTCATTCAGCGAGGCGATGTCCTGGCGCACCGTCGTGAACCGGCTCCGCAGTTCCGCCGGCGTCCAGTCCGCCGCGACCTCACCCACGTAGGCGACGATCCGGGAAATGCCGACCAGGCTGTCGCGCAGATCGGAGACCAGATCGCCGACGCGACCGACACCGGCCAGCGTGGCTTGCATGGCCGCCGATTCTCGCCGCATCCGCCGCACCCCCATCGTCTCCGGACGGAAGATCCGGTGCGACAGTTGGTCCAGTTCCGTGCCGACGCTTTCCAGCACGTCGGCGAGCCGGTCCACGATCGCCTCCAGCACGCCGACGAATGCGCCGACCGAACTCGGCGCGGGCACATCGGGATCGCACATCGCCTCGGCATAGGAATCGAGCGCGCGCATCGGCGCGTAGCGCACCGTCAGCAGCCGTTCGCGCGACAGCACGAATCCGAGTGGCGCGACGACGACGTGCTTGTCGGCGCCGCTCGACACCATCGGCGTACTCATGATCAGCACGCCGTTGCGCGACGACAACCGGCTCGATCGCTCGATCTCGGACAGTTCCGCGCGGGCCGGCACGCGCAGGCCGGTAATACGCTCCGCAAGGGCACGCTCCTCCTCCGTCGCGTCCACGAGATCGAGCCAGATCGCGTGCGTGGCGGCTTCGGGCGGGTGCGGGCCGGGAATCAGGCGATGGCGCGGCCGGGTGCCGGTGTTGGCGAGGATCATGGAACTCGAGATCTCCTACGCTGCGCTCATAGGAATGAAACGGGATCCACGTCCACGCTACAGCCAGCGGTCGGAGCCCATGCGCTTCCGGCCGCATCTACCAGGGCGCTGCCCGGATTTTAGCGGCGGCGCGTAGCGGCGGCCGATCAAGGCCGCCATCGGCACGTCTCGGCCCCACAACTCAGCGGAGTGACCGCGTCAGCGACAGCCTGGCGCGCGTGGGTTCGTGCCGCATCCGCCCGTCGTCGCGTTGTAATGCTCTTGACGAGGCGCCGACGCGGTGACTGTGCCCCCCTCCGTCGTGCCGTGGGCCGCGCATTCGCAAAATCCGTCGACCGGCATGGAGGTGGGACATGTCAGCCGTTCCGTCCGGCAGGTATTCGCAATGGCGTTACTCCCAACCAGCGCGGTGACGGCAATCAGTGCGGCGGCCAACTTGCTTGGAGAGCGCATGGCGGTGAGCCTTTCCTGGGTCCGGACACGGCGGATGAGCACGAGGGAGCAGTGACACTAGGCACCACGGTTCCTCTGGTCTTGTAACAAGTGCGAGATACGTTGAGAGCGGCCCGTTCATGGCGGCTACGGCCCGACGCCGTGAGCACAATTCCTGTTCGCAACCGCGAAAGATGTGCACAAATGCTGCACCCGCGAAGTGCATAGTGTGCACAAATGCTGCATGTGCGAAAACCATTACGTCCACAAATCCGGTGCCGCCGCCGCGGATGTGTCCACATTTCCCGGGCTTTCGGACCACCCGGGGTCAGAGAAACGAGACCGGGTCGATGTCGACGTCCACCCGCGCCCCGCGTGGCACGGCGACCCTGGCGAGCCAGTCCCGTAACAGCGGCTGCACCGCGATGTCGCGCCGGGTCTTCAGCAACAACCGGCGCCGATGCCGTCCGCGCAGGATGGCGAGCGGCGCCGGCGCCGGGCCGAGCACGACGATCCCGGCGCCGCCGGGTGCGGCGCGGCCGAGGGCGCGGGCGAGGTTGTCGGCGATTTCGGCGTCCTCGGCGCTTACGATGATCGCGGCCAGCCGGCCGTAGGGCGGCCAGTTGCCCGGCCGGCGTTCCGCCGCCTCGCGTGCCACGAATCCCTCGAAATCGCCGGAGATCAGGGCCTCGATGACCGGATGCTCGGGGCTGAACGTCTGGAGCAGCACGCGCCCCGGCGCCTCCGCCCGACCCGCGCGGCCGCCGACCTGGTGCAGAAGCTGGACCGTCCGCTCGGCGGCGCGCAGATCGCCGCCGCCGAGGCCGAGATCGGCATCGACGACGCCCACGAGCGTCAGATGGGGGAAGTGCCAGCCCTTGGCGACGACCTGGGTGCCGATGATGAGATCGACCTCGCGCGCCGCGATCGCCCGCGCCGCCTCGGCCGCCGCGCGCGGACCGGGCAGGGTGTCGCTTGCCATCACTGTCAGCCGCGCCTCGGGAAACAGCGCCGCCGCTTCCTCCGTCACCCGCTCCACGCCGGGGCCCACCGGGGTCAGGCTGTGCGCCGCGCCGCAGGTGGGGCACAGGTCCGGGATCGGAATGGTGTGCCCGCAATGATGGCACATCAGTTGTCGGCGGGCGCGATGTTCGACCAGCCAGGCAGTGCAGTTCGGGCACGCCATCCGGTGCCCGCAGGCGCGGCACAACGTCAGCGGCGCGTAGCCCCGCCGGTTCAGGAACAGCATCGCTTGCTCGCCCCGCCCGAGCGTCGCGCGCACCGCCTCGACCAAAGGCGGCGAGAGGAAGCGGTGCCGCGCGGGAGGGGTCGCGCGGAGGTCGATCGCGGCGACCTCCGGCAGCATCGCGCCGCCGTGTCGGGTCGGCAGGGTCAGGCGGCGATAGCGTCCGGATTCCACGTTGGCCAGCGTCTCCAGGCTCGGGGTCGCGGAGACCAGAATGGCGGGTACCGATTCCAACCGTGCCCGCACCACCGCCATGTCGCGGGCGTGATAGACCACGCCGTCCTCCTGCTTGAAGGCGGTCTCGTGCTCCTCGTCGACGACGACGAGACCGAGGTCGGGGAACGGAAGGAACAGCGCGGAACGGGCGCCGACGACCACGTGCGCCTCGCCTGCCGCTACCGCCCGCCAGGTGATCCGGCGCACCCGCGAGGGCAGATCGGAGTGCCAGACGGCGGGCGCGGTGCCGAAGCGGGCGGCGAAACGGTCTAGCCATTGGGCCGACAAGGCGATCTCCGGCAACAGCACCAACGCTTGCCGCCCGAGGCGAAGCGCCGCGGCGATCGCCTCGAAATAGACCTCGGTCTTGCCCGACCCGGTCACACCGTCGAGCAGGGTCACGGTGAACGCGCGCACGGCCACCGCCGCGGTCAACGCCGCCGCGGCGTGGCGCTGCCTCGGCGACAACGCCGGCTCGGCGTGGCCGGGGTCCGGGACGGTAAAGGCGGCCGGAGCCGGCACGCGCGTCGCCACGATCGATCCGGCGGCTTCCATCGCGCGGATCACGCCGGACCCGACGCGCGCGGCGCGTGCGAGTTCGCCGGTGGTGCGAGGCTGGGCCTCGACGAGCGCGGACAGCACCCGCGCACGTGCCTCGGTGCGCCTCGCGTCGGGCGGGGTCTCCTTGGGCAGCCGCCATCCCGCGGTCGGGCCGGGCGCGGGGCCAACGAGGCGCAGCCCCATCGCCATCACCTCGCCGGGGGGCGCCAGCGTGTACGCCGCCATCCAGTCGACGAGCTTGCGCAGTGCCGGACGCATTGGCGGCGCGTCGAGTACCCTGATCAGCGGCTTCAGCTTCGCCTCGGCCGCCGGGGCCGGGCCGGGCGCGTCCCAGACCACCCCCACGACCTCCCGCCCGTTCAGCGGGGCAAGCACCACGTCACCGGGAGAGACGTCCATATCCTCGGGCACGGCGTAATCGAATGGGCCCGGGAAGGGATACGGCAGCAGGACCGGCACGCGCCGGCGGGGAGTTTGCTTCCGATCCCGCACGTCCACGCCTATATGTCCCGGGACGGCGCGCGCGCGGACGCCGGAGCCGCAACTGGGAATCGGATCGGTCGCATGAAATTCTTTGTCGATACCGCCGACGTGGCGGAGATCAAGTCCCTCGCTGAGAGTGGGCTGCTGGATGGCGTGACCACCAACCCCTCGCTGGTCGCCAAGACCGGCCGCAAGATGCACGATGTCATCGCGGACATATGCGCCATCATCCCCGGCCCGGTCAGCGCCGAGGTCGCGGCGCCGGACTTCAAGGGCATGATGGCCGAGGCGCATGTGCTGCGCGAGATCGCCCGCAACGTCACCATCAAGGTGCCGCTGACGCCGGACGGGCTGCGGGCCTGCCGCACGCTCGCCAACGACGGCACGATGGTCAACGTGACGCTCTGCTTTTCCCCCGCGCAGGCGATCCTCGCGGCCAAGGCCGGTGCCAGCTTCATCAGTCCCTTCGTGGGCCGACTGGACGATATCGGCGAGGATGGGATGGGAGTCGTGGCCGACATCGTGACGATCTTCAGGAACTACCCGACGATCAAGACGGAGGTGCTGGTGGCCAGCGTCCGCGGTCCCCGCCACGTCATCGAGGCGGCGAAGCTCGGCGCCCATGTCGCGACCGTGCCGCCGGCGGTGCTGCGCTCGTTGTTCAATCATCCGCTGACCGATAAGGGCCTCGCCTCGTTTTCCGCCGACTGGGCCAAGACCGGCCAGCACATCGTCTGATCGTCCATAGCGCATGAGAGTATCCGAAGGCGACGCGGAGGCGGCGGAGTCCGAGCAGGTCGCCGCCTTTCTCCGCGCGCGACCGGGCTTTCTGGCCGAGCGGCCGGAGCTTTACCGCTCCCTCACCCCGCCGAGGCGAATCCACGGCGAGCCGATGGCCGACCATATGGTGGCGATGCTGCGCGCCGAGCGCGAGCACGCCGCCGCAATGGCCGAGCGCGCCGACGACGTGCTCGCGGCCGGCCGGGCCGCCGCCGGGATGGCGGGGCGCGTGCAGACCGCCGTCCTCGCCTTGATCGGCGCGCGTGATGTGGCTGAGTGCGTGGCCCACGCGCTTCCCGGCCTGCTGGCGCTCGACGCCGCCGCGCTTTGCATGGAGGCGGACGCGCCGGACGTGCGCCGGCTGCCGTCGGGGGCCGTGGCGAGGCTGCTCGACGGCCGTGACGTGGTGTTCCGAGCCACCCCCGAGGATGCGGTGATGCTGCACGCCGAGGCGGCGCGGCTGGCCGCGCGCGACGCGCTGGTGCGGGTGCCCTGGGCTGGGCCGCCCGCTCTGCTGGCGCTGGTTTCGCGCGATCAGGCCCCGCTCGATCCGGCGCAGGGGGCGGGTGCGCTCGCTTTCCTGGGTCGGGCCGCCGGGGCCGCGCTCGGCCGCGCCGCCGATCACGCGTGACCGCGGAAGAAGGCCGGCAGGCGTTCCTCGCCTGGCTCGGAGCCGAGCGCCGCGCTTCGCCGTTGACAGTGGAGGCTTACGGCCACGACGTCACCGACTTCCTCGGCTTCCTGACCCGCCATCTGGGCGCCGAGCCGGATCTCGCCGCCCTGGCTGCGTTGCGCCCCACCGACATCCGCGCCTTCCTAGCCGAGCGTCATGCCGAGGGGCTGTCGGCCGCCACCCGTGCCCGCCGGCTCGCCGCCGTGCGGAGCTTCTTCCGCTTTCTTGCCCGCCGACACGGCTGCGACTGCCCGGCGGTGCGCCTGGTCGCGACGCCGCGAATGCACCGCCCGACCCCGCGCGCCCTGACCGAGCCGGCGGCCCGATCGGTCGCGCGCGATATCGGCGAGGAATCCGATGCCGCCTTCGTGCAGGCGCGCGACGCCGCGCTGTTCACGCTGCTCTATGGGTGCGGGTTGCGGATCAGCGAGGCGCTGAACCTTCAGGTACGCGACGCGCCGCCGCCGGGCGGGACCGCAATGCTGACGGTGCGCGGCAAGGGCGACAAGGAGCGCGCGGTCCCGGTGCTGGCGGCCGTGCGCGCCGCGATCGCCGCGTGGCTGGCCCAGCACCCCGATCGCCAGCCCGACAGCCCATTGTTCGTCGGCGTGCGCGGCGCCCGCCTCGATCCCGCGGTCGCGCAGCGTACCATGCGTGCCTTCCGTCGCCACGCAAGCCTGCCCGAGCACGCGACGCCGCACGCGCTGCGCCATTCCTTCGCGACCCACCTGCTCGCCGCCGGCGCCGACATGCGGGCGATACAGGAGCTTCTTGGTCATGCGAGTCTATCGACAACGCAGCGTTACACTAGCGTCGATGCAGCGCGATTGATGCAGATCTGGCGTGCCGCGCACCCACGTGCGCGATAATTCTTCGTTGTAGCCTACAAACTTTGTTGACCTCGGCGCCAGAACGATAAACGTTCGCCTCGATGCTCGCGCGTAGCAAAAAGGGGGCGGTCATGGATGGATGGATCGAGCAAACGATGCGTGCGGCCGGAATGAGCGCATTGGCTCTCGGTGTCTCGATAGGCTCGGCGAATGCGCTGGTCATCACGCCGACCTTCGACAGCAGCATCACCAGCCTCTCGAACGCCGCCGTGGTCGAGCAGGCGTTCGACATCGCCGTGGATGCCTACGAGACCGCCTTCGCCACATCGGCGACCATCCATGTCGACGTGAGCTGGGGCAAGGTCAACGGCGGCGCGCTGCCGTCCGGAGCGCTGGGCGCCAGCGTCGACTCGCTCTACGGGTACTTCACCTACGCTCAGGTCAGAAGCTGGTTGCCGAGCAGCGACGTGCTGCCTGCCAGCCCGGCCTCCCCGAACAAGTATGTGGTCCCCTCGGCGGAGGCCAAGGCGCTCGGCCTGCTGTCCGCGAACTCCGCCGGCTACGATGGCTACATCGGCTTCGGCCTCGCCGGATCGAATTACAGCTTCACGTCAGGAGCGACAAAGGCGGGAACCTACAATTTCATAGCCGTGGCCGAGCACGAACTCGACGAGGTGCTGGGTCGCATCTCGGGAATCGGCGACGGCTTCGCCGCGCCGTTCGATCTTTTCCGATACACGAGGAGCAATGCCAGCGAGGTGTCGCCGAACTTCTCGGCTAGCACCGCCGCCTATTTCTCTACAACCGGAGGCGCGACACAGGACGGACCTTCATTCAACAACGCTCGTAGTGGCGACCGCAGCGATTGGTACAGCACGCCTGCCTCGACTGATATTCAGGACGCGGTCCTCTATCCCGCGATCACCCCGCATCTCTCGCAGGCCGACCTCGACGGTCTGGACGTGCTTGGCTTTCGGCCAAGCGCGAGCCAGCCTGCTCAGCAATGGGTGGCGCGGCGAGGCACGGCGAGCTTCGCCTTGGTGCCGGAACCGGCTTCGATCGTCCTGTTCGGAGTCGGTCTCGCGGCGTTGCGGCCCTGCACGGTGCGGCGCCGACGCAACGCGGCCTGACGCTTATCGGCCCGGAATCTTGGCCGCTCCGGAACCCAGGGTCCGCTGCATCGTCACCACGTCGAGCCAGCGGCCGAACTTCAGCCCGACGGCGCGCATCGTGCCGACCATCTGGAACCCCATGCTGGCATGGACGCCGATCGAGCCGGTGTTCTCGGAATCACCGATCACCGCGATCATCTGGCGGAACCCGTGTGCGGTCGCGTCGTCCAGAAGTTGGCGCACCAGCGCCTTGCCCACGCCCTGGCCGCGTACGTCGTCGCGCACGTAGATGCTGTCCTCGACCGTGAAGCGGTAGGCGGAGCGGTCGCGGAACTGGTGGTAATAGCCATAGCCCAGGACGCCCGTGGCATCCGCGGCGATCCGCCAGGCCCAGCCGCGCTCGGCGATTTTCGCGAACCGCCGGCTCATCTCCTCGATCGAGGGGGGGATTTCCTCGAACGTGCCGGTGCCGTGGAGCACATGATGGGCGTAGATGGACTGGATCTCCGCGATATCGACCGGCACGGCGTCGCGGATACGCATGGACGACTGAGACGTACTCATAGCGGCAATCCCAGCACGTCGGCGACGTCGCAGGCAAATGCCAGCAGCGCCTGGTCCCGTCCGGGGCCGGCGATCAGCGACAGGCCGATCGGCGCGCCCCCCACCAGCGTCACCGGCAGCGTCACCTCGGGCAGCCCGCAGAGGCTGGCGACGCCGCTGATGCCGATCGTCGCCTGGCGCACCGCCTCCAGTTCCTCCGCCTCGGCTCCGAGGAGCGGGGCCGGGCACGGCGATGTGGGCGCGAGCAGCACCGCCCCGCCCATCAGAAGCGGGCGGATGCGCGCCTGCAGAAGGCGCCGGTAGGCACGGCCGGCGGCGGCCATCGCCGGGTCGATCGTGCGGGCCGCTTCCAGTCGCTCGGCGGCCTTCGTACCCAGCGTCGGGCGCGTGCGCTCCACCCAGGGACCGAGGGTGGCCCATGCCTCCTCGGCCTGCAAAGCGCGGAGATGGTCGTAGAGCGCGTCCACACCCTCGGGCAGCAGGCGGATGCCGATGGCGCGGCCCCGCAATTGCTCCAGCCGCTCCAGCGCCGGGCGCAGCGCCTCGGCGACGGCGAACTGGGCGTTGATCCACGCTTCCTCGAGGCGCACCAGCGGACCGGCGAGTTCGGCCCGGTCGCCGGGCAGTAGAACCCGCCCCACCTCCGATAGGAGCGCGGCGCCGCGGGTGAACCAGCCGACGGTATCGAGACTGGGGGCGAGCGGACAGACCCCGGCGGTGCTTAGCGCACCGAAGCTCGGGCGGATTCCGAATAGCCCGCAATAGCTGGCCGGGATGCGGACCGAGCCGGCGGTGTCGGTGCCGAGCGCGAAATCCACCAGCCCGGCGGCCACCGCGGCGGCGGAGCCGGCACTGGAGCCACCCGGCAGGCGATCCGGCGCGTGCGGGTTGGACGGCGTGCCATGCCACTGGTTCTCCCCGGTCAGGCCGTAGGCCAGCTCCACCGTCTTGGTCTTGCCCACCAGCCGCGCACCGGCCTGGAGCAGGGCGGTGACGACCGGGGCGGTCGCCGGAGCGATGCCGTGAGTGCGCCCCCAATCGGGGTTGCCGTAGGTGGTGACCACGCCAGTCACATCGAAGACGTCCTTGACCGCGAAGCGCAGCCCGCTCAACCGCCCTGTGCCGAGCGGAGGAGCCTCGGCGACTGGGCCGGGCACGTACGCCCCGACGGTATCGTCGGCGGCACCGGTGGTCGCGGTCATGCCTCGTCTTTCACGCGGATCATCCCCTGGCGTAGCGGAATGTCTTCTCCGTTAGCACGGGTCCGTGCCATAGAGAGCCCTGCGGCGTCTGCTAACAGGTTCGCGGGTCCGAGTGCCAGCTTGTTAGCGATTTGCTCGTGACCCGAAGCGTATGGTCCGGGCCAGGCCGACCAGGCCGCTGTGCCGAGAGAGGAACGACGCGTGGATCAGTCCGACGGTCATGCTCCGGATGCCAGTGTCAACGCCAGCCCGGTGATCGAGGGCCGAGCAGCCGAGGGGGGGAAGCCCGATCCGGCGCGCGCTCGGCTGCATGCCGTCGTGATGGCCGCCCGCTACTACGGCATGGAACTCGCGATCGAGGAATTCCGCAGCATCGAGGTCAGCGACGTCCCGTCGGCCGCCTCGTTGTCGACATGGGCGCAGAACGCCGGCATGTGGGCGCGCGCCGTACGGCTGCGCTGGCGCCATCTGATGCGCCTGCGCGAGGCTGGCCCGGTGGTGCTGTTGTTCAACAACGGCGGCGCCGGACTGCTGGTCGGCTCCAACAGCGAGCACAAGGTCGTCCTGGTGCGCGACCCGCTCGCGCCGGAAGGCGAGCCGGCGGT
>JBDTFI010000558.1:0-3874 GCA_039938035.1 Acetobacteraceae bacterium
GCCTAGCACCGGATATCCGGCGGCCGTTGGGCTGGGCGCGATTATCTCTCTGGTCATCTTCGCGCTGGGTGCGGTGCCGATCGCGGCGATTCTGCCATATGACAAGATTTCGCTGCAATCAGGCGTCGTCGACACCTTCAACGCCGTCATTGTCGACGTTTGGCATATCGGATGGCTCGTGCCGTTGCTGTCGTTGCTGGTGGGGATCGGGGCACTCAGCGGTGTGTTCGCATGGCTTGGCAGCCCTAGCCGGGGCTTGCTTGCAACCGCTCATGACGGAGAGTTGCCTCCGGTGCTACAGGGGACAAACAGCCACGGCATGCCGACCCACATCCTCCTGCTCCAGGGTGCGATAGACGATCATGTCCTGCCTGTACTTCGTCATAAAAGACGTCTCGGTCGTGTTCTTTCTCATTTCAGCGATGACGATCGCTCTCTACCTCATCGCCTACATGTTCATGTATACGGCCGCCATCAGGCTGTGCTACTCGCAACCAAAGCTTCCCCGGCCATTCGAGGTACCCGGCGGCCTTATCGGTATGTGGCTGGCCGCGGGTATCGGATTCCTCGGCGTGCTGTTCAGCTTCCTGGTCGCGTTCTTTCCGCCCGATCAGTGGCCGGTCGGGGCGCCCACGTTGTACGTCGGACTCGTGATCATCGGGACGGTGGTGTTCTGCGGCATACCCCTGATTGTCCATGCCATGCGCCGTGCCGATTGGGCCAAAGACGTGCAGCCGGCGGAATAGCGGGGCTCAGCTCACCCGCGACAGGAAGGCTTTCAGCCGCTCGCCGGAGGGATTGCGAAGGACCGACTCCGGATCGCCGTGCTGCACGATGCGCCCGTTATCCATGAACGCGACCTGATCGCTTACCTCGCGCGCGAAGCCCATTTCATGGGTGACGACCAGCATGGTCATGCCGTCGTCGGCCAGCCGACGGACGACGGCCAGCACCTCGCCCACGAGTTCCGGGTCGAGTGCCGAGGTGATCTCGTCGAGCAGCAGCACCTTCGGGTCCATCGCCACCGCGCGGGCGATGCCCACGCGCTGCTGCTGACCACCCGAAAGCTGCGAGGGCAGATTGTCGATCCGGTTCGCCAGCCCCACCCGGTCGAGCCAATGCAGCGCGCGCTCCCGTGCCTCGGCCTTGCCCAGGCGCCGCACCTTGCGAAGGCCGAGCGTCACGTTCTCCACCGCCGTCAGATGCGGAAAGAGATAGAAGAGCTGGAACACCATGCCGGTCGCGGCGCGGATGCGCGACAGTTCGCGGTCGCGACGCGGCCGGCGGCGGGCTTCACTGCCGCGGAACCCCACCTCCACGCCGTCGACGCGGATCGAGCCCTCGTCATAGGTCTCCAGCGCATTGACACAGCGCAGCAGCGTCGTCTTGCCGCTGCCGGACGGGCCGATGACGGTCACGACCTCGCCCCGGTTCACGTCGAGGTCGACGCCGTCGAGCACGCGGGTCGTGCCGAAGGACTTACCCACCGCGTCGATGCGGACAAGCGGATCGCTCATGTCGCTGCATAGGCGAATCGCGCCTCCAGATGCCGGCTCGCGCTCGACAGGCTGTAGTTGATCGCGAGGTAGATCAGCGCGCCGAGGATGTAGAAGGGCATCGGGTCATAGGTCCGCCCGATCACCTGCTGGATGGACAGCATCAGATCGACGATGCCGACCAGCGAGATCAGCGCGCTGCCCTTGACCGTGTCGGTGACGCTGTTGATCCAGGGCGGCAGGAAGCGGCGAATCGCCTGCGGGAAGATGACCCAGATCAGGCGTTGCGGAAAATTCAGCCCGATCGCGCGCGCCGCTTCCATCTGTCCGTGATGGACCGAGGAGATCGCGCCGCGGGTGATCTCCGCGACCTGGGAGGCCGAGAACAGGCTGAGCGCCAGCACCGCGGCGGCGAAGCTGCCGAGATTGAGCCCGGCCGCCGGGCCGACGTAATAGACGAAGAAGATCAGGACCAGGACCGGGATGCCGCGAACCAGGTCGACCAGGCCGCGGATCGGCAAGCGCAGCGGCCAAGGGCCGAAGACCAGCGTCGTACCCAGCAGCACCCCGCCGATGAGTGCGAACGCGACCGACAAGGCGGACGCTTCGAGGGTGACCGCCAGACCACCCCAAAGCGAGGGCAGCGCCCTCCACACCGTCTCCAGCCCCGTCATCTGATCGCGAGCCGCCGCTCGAACTGGCGGAGCAGAAAGAGGATCGCGTAACCGGTTGCCACGTACATCGGGGTCACGATCATGTAGACTTCGATGACGCGGAACGTGTTGTTGTTGATCCACTGCGCGCCGTAGGTCAGTTCCGGCACTGCCAGGACCGAGGCGACGGAGGTGTCCTTGAACAGCGACACGAAGGTGTTGGACAGGGACGGCAGCACGATGCGGAACATCACCGGCAGACGTACGTACAGAAGACGTTGCCACGCAGTCAGCCCGATGGCCTTGCCGGCATCGGTCAAGCCGCGCGAGACGGCGAGCAGTCCGGCCCGGAACACCTCCACCAGATAGGCCGCGTAGTAAACCGACAGCGTGACGATGAAGCTGGTCATCGCGTTGTACTGGAGGTTCACGACGCTCGGGATGCCGTAGAACACCAGGTAGACCAGCAGCAGCAGCGGGATGTTGCGGATACACTCCACATAGGTGCCGATCGCCGCCCGCAGGCCGCGACCGCCCGAGACATGCGCGATCGCCATCGCCAGTCCGAGTACGGTGCCGATGGCGGCGGCCAACACCGAAAGCTCCAGGCTGAGCGCCAATCCCCACCCAAGCCTGTCGAAATGCCGCCAGATCAGGCTGAAGTTGAAGTGGTACGGCATGGACGCGGCCGGCGCGTCAGATCATCGGGAAGCCGGGCTTTCGCTGCGGCGGCGTCTCGCCGAAGAACTTCTCGAACGCGGCATCGTACGCGTCGGTGTCGTTGCCGAACATGGCGACCTCGAAGACGGTGTCGACGAATTGCAGCCAGTCGAGATCGCCCTGTCGCATCGCCGCCCCGTAGAGCTGATGCTGCCAGTGCTTGCCGGAATCGGCGTACTTGTTCGGATCCTGCTTCACCATCCAGCGGACGGTGGACAGATCGACCGCCGCGGCGTCCACGCGGTGCGATTCCAGCGCCTGGACGACGTTCGCCTGGGTGTCGAGCTGCATCACCTGCGCCTTCGGCAGCACCTGATGCACCAGGTCGTCAGCCGCGACGTTTTGCAGCACCGACACCCGTGTCTGCGCGCCGTTCGCCAGCAGCTGGTCGAAGGTCTTGATCTTCGCGTCGGGCAGCGTCAGCAGGGCAACGCCCTCCACGTAGTACGGCCGGGAGAAATTGACCAGCTGGGCGCGCAGCGCCGAGATCGTCATGAACTGGATGACGATGTCGACCTTGCCCGTGGTGATGTTCGGAATGCGTGCCGCCGGATCCTGGCGGACGAAATCCACCTT
The DNA here is from genome assembly GCA_039938035.1 of Acetobacteraceae bacterium. Classification (GTDB taxonomy): domain Bacteria; phylum Pseudomonadota; class Alphaproteobacteria; order Acetobacterales; family Acetobacteraceae; genus DATFDN01. The sequence goes on from JBDTFI010000558.1 coordinate 3,446, forward strand.
GGTATCGTCGTCGAACAGCCCCTTGGCCAGGATGCGGCCCATGGCGATGTCCATACCTGTGAGCTGGCCCTTCTCGTCCTCGAAGTGCCAGGGCGCGTTGGTGCTTCCGGTGCCGACGATCAGCTTGCCCCGATCGAGCACGGTCCGCAGCAGGCTGGAAGGCGCGGATTGCGCCTCCGCCCGGCGTACCCCGATCATCGAAGCGGCGGCCAGCCCCACGGCGCCGAGCCTCAGCATGTCGCGGCGGTCCGATCCGTCTGTCATGTCGCTCTTCCCCCCTTACTCGCGTCAGCCGTCCGGCCAGCGTAGCAGCGATTCGAATCGATGGCGCCGGCGGGCCGCAAGAGACGTGGAGATCACCGCATTCGATGCGCGCGCCCGCTCCAGCTCCTCGTCCATGCGGTCCGCGACGATGATCTCGTCGCCGGG
>JBDTFI010000559.1:0-4006 GCA_039938035.1 Acetobacteraceae bacterium
CGTCGAGCCGGACGCCACCCGCCTCTGTCTTGTGCGCGATGTCGGGCGATTCGATCTTCAGCGCGAGCCTGCCCCGAAGCCCGGCGGCGATCCGCCCCGCTTCCTCGGCGGAGCGCGCCAAGCGCTCGGGCACGACCGGCAGGCCGTAGCAGGCGAGCACGCGCTTGGCCTCCCGCTCGGTCGGTGCCCCGGTTCCGAGTGCGGCCCGCGCCGCCGCCGGGTCGATGTCCGCCGGCCGCGTCACCGTCGGCAGGGCGCGGAACGCGACATAATCGGCGGCGCGGCGCAGCGCGCGCAGCAGCGGGGTGGCGTCGCGGAATACCGGCGTGCGATGGTCGGTGAACACGCGCGTCGACAGCGTGTCGTCGTCGCTGCACGTGCCGGTCCACAGCACCGTGACAGGCTTGGACGCGTTACGCGCGAGCGCCGCGACCTCCTCGATCTCGGCCCGACGCGCGAAGGTAATGATCGGTACCATCGCATCGATGTTCGGGTCGGCGATGAGCGTCTGCAGCACATTGCGAAACAGGCCCGGCTGGCCAGTGGCGACCGCGGTGACATCGGTCGGATTGCCGACATGGCCGAACGCCGGCAGCAGCTCGGCAAGGCGGCGTTGCGTTTCCGGCGTATACTCCGGCCATTGTAGCCCGGCGGCGGCACCGATGTCGGCGATCAGCACCGTATGGCCGCCGGAGAGCGACATCGCGCCGACCCGATGGCTCCGCGGACGGCGGCCGCGCAGCACGCTGGCGGTCTGGTACAGCTCCGCGCAGTCATCGACGCGGATCATCCCGAGCTGGCGGAAGGCGGCGTCGTGCACGGCATCGGCGCCGGTCACCGCGCCGGTGTGCGAGGCGGCGACGCGACTGCCATCCTCGGTGCGGCCGAGTTTGAGGACGAGGAGCGGCTTGTCCCGATCGCGCGCCCGCCGCGCCAGCGACGCCAGCTTGGCGCCGTCGGAGATACGCTCGGCCAAAAGCAAGACGACGCGCGTTTGCGGGTCGTCGACCATGAAGCCGGCATAGTCCAGCAAGTCGAGATCGGCGTCGTTGCCGCAGCTTACTTCGTAGCTGATCGGAACACCGGCCTGCTGCGCCCGCCACATAACGCTGACCTGACCCAGGCCACCGCTATGCGACGCGAGGCCGACGTCGCCAGCCGGCGCGCGCTTGCCGCTGATCGTGGCAGTGGACGTCAGCGCGAAGCCGTCGACGAAGTTGACCAGGCCGTTGCAGTTCGGCCCCATCACGCGGATGCCCGTCTCCTGCGCGATGTGGCGGATCTCGGCCTGGAGCGCGCGGCCGCGCTCGGTGCCGGTCTCGGCGAAACCGGCAGTGAAGATGGTGGCGAACGGTGCGCCGAGCGCAGCGGCTTGGCGCAGCGCGGTGAGGGCCGCCTCCCCCGGCACCACGATGCCGACATGGTCGGGCGGCTCCGGCAGTTCCGTGAGGCTGGGGTAGCAGCGCAGGCCGTCGAGTTCGGCGCGCCCCGGATTCACCGGGTAGATGCGGCCTCGATAGCCGAAATGGCAGAGTTGGCGGAAGCAGCGGCCGCCGAACTTGGAGGTATCCGCGGTCGCGCCGACCAAAGCGACGCTGGACGGGGCGAAGAAGCGGCGCAGATCGGGTGGATCGTCCGTCGGGCCCGTCCCGACGCCGGTATCGTCGCGTGACGGCGGCTTCTCCATCGGCTCTCTCCTCTGACAAACATCACGGCAGCGCCCCCAGATTGTCAACACCTCGCGCCGCCCCTAGGCTCACCGCCCCCATTGTCCGAAGCCAGGCCGCATGCTGGAACCCACCGTCTCGTCCATTCCCGAAGCGATCGAGCGCGCTGCGTCGAAGTGGCCGCTGGAGGAGTTCATCGTGCAAGGTGAGGAACGGATCGGCTTCGCCGCCATGCGGGTACAAGTGGCACGTTGCGCCGCAGGCCTCGCCGCAATCGGGATCGGCCGCGGCGATCATGTCGGGATATGCCTGCCCAACACCGCTGACTGGGTGGCGCTGTTCCTGGCCGCGGCCAGCCTGGGGGCGGTCACCGTCCCCGTGAACACGCGGCTCAAGGCCGCCGAGATTGTTTACACAATTGGCCAATCAGATGTCTCCTGCCTGTTCGTGGTGGATCGCTTCCTTGGCATCGATTTCATCGCCATGCTGCGTGAGGTCTGCCCGGGAATCGACAGCGCACTGCCCGATCCGGCGCTGCCGCGCCTGTCGCGCGTGGTGGTGCTGGGCGAGGATGTCCCGGCGGGCTGCCTGGGCTTCGCCGAGTTCCTGGCGGACGGGCGCGCAGAGGCGACGCCGACGGGTGCGGCGGAGGATGCGTGCCTGATCCAGTACACCTCCGGCACCACATCTTTTCCGAAGGGAGCAATGCTGAGCCAGTGCAGCGTGATGTGGGACGCGCATTACGCTGGCGCCGCTGCCGGCCTGTTGGCGGGCGACCGCCACCTCAGCCCGCGGCCGTTCTTTCACGTGGCGGGTTCGGTGCTGTCCGTGCTGACCTCGCTGGTGCAGGGAACGACGCTGGTGACGATGACGCGCTTCGACGGGCCATCGGCGCTGAAGTTGGCGGAGACCGAGCGCTGCACCCATATCTCCGGCAATGACACGATGTTCCTGATGATGTTGCATGCTCCGGATTTGCGGGCGCGGCGGCTGACGGCGCGCGGCGGGATGGCGGCATGCTCGCCGCCGGTGATGCGCCGGGTGATCGAAGAGCTGGGGATCGATGGCGCCGTCACCGGCTACGGCCTGTCGGAATCGGCACCGAATGTTGGGTTCGGGCGCTGGGACGATCCGGCGGAGGATCGGATCGAGAGCTGGGCGCGGCCGCATCCCGGGCTGGAGGTGCGGATCACCGATTTCGCGACGGGCGAGGCATTGGCTGACGGGCAGCCCGGCCAGATCCGGGTGCGCGGCTGGAGCCTGATGCTCTGCTACTACAACAAGCCGGAGGAAACCGAGGCGGCGCTCGGCGACGGCTGGCTTTGCACCGGCGACGTCGGCGTGCGGCGTGCCGACGGCAAGTTCCGCTTTCTCGGGCGGGTGAAGGAAATTATCCGGGTGGGTGGGGAGAACGTAGCGCCAGCCGACATCGAGAACGTGCTGCATCAGCACCCGGCGATCGCGCAAGCGCAAGCTGTGGGCGTTCCCGATGCACGGATGATCGAGGTGCCGGCTGCCTTCGTCACTCTGCGCCCCGGCGCCGCGGCGACCGCCGATGAGATCCTGGCTTGGTGCCGTCCGCGCATGGCCAATTTCAAAGTGCCGCGCTACGTGCGAGTGGTGGACGGGTTCGAGGCGATTGGCATGACCGCGAGCTCCAAGATTCAGAAGTCTCGCCTGTCCGCCCATGCCCGGAAATTGTTTGGTCTGGAAGGCTCGTGACAAACCCGACCCGCTGTCGCGATATGCGCTCGCCGAGGGCGTTGATGGGGTGGACGCCCCCCGACCTCACTGGAGGTCAGCGCGGCTGCGACGATCTTGCCCGTGTCGGCGTCCACGCCGAGATGCAGCTTCTTCCAGGACCGGCGCGTCCGCGCGCCTTGTTTCTCGACCAGCCATTCGCCGGGTCCGCACAGCCGCAGCCCGGTGCTGTCGGACGAGCAGATGCACCGGCACGCTGCTCGACGTCGGCCGAACCACCTGCAATGTTTCGGCTCGCCGGCTCAACGTCGAATGGTCAGGCACAGCGAGATCAAGCCCCAACAGGCGGATGATCAAGCCGATCAGCCCTTCGGTCTGTCGTAAGGCGAGGCGGAACACGGCGCGCAGGGTCAGCGCCGTAGTGATCGCCAGGGCGGAGTAATGCGGTTGCCCGCCGGGTGCGGCGCGCCGCTCGGCGCACCAGGCCGCGATTGCAGCCTCGGTGAACCAGACGGTCAGGCTGCCGCGCTGGCGCAACGCAGCATCGTACTCCGGCCAATTCGTGACCTGGTGCCGCTGCTTCGAGATATGATGGCGGCGATCCTGATTCGCTTTGAACGGCACAACGGCTTCCAGGG
>JBDTFI010000560.1:0-2824 GCA_039938035.1 Acetobacteraceae bacterium
CGGCCGCGGAGATCCGTGGCGCGACCGGCGTGCGCGTCACCGCCGTCGCCGGCGACATCTCGATGGAGGAAGGCCGACGGGCGGCGCTCGCCGCCTGTCCCGAGGCCGACATCCTGGTGAACAACGCCGGGGGCCCGCCGCCTGGCGACTTCCGCGAGTGGGATCGCGACGCCTGGATCAAGGCGCTCGACGCCAACATGCTGGCGCCGATCTTCATGATCAAAAGTCTGGTCGACGGGATGGCCGCGCGGAAATTCGGCCGCATCGTCAACATCACCTCGGCGTCGGTGAAGTCGCCGATTCCCCAACTCGGCATGAGCAACGGCGCGCGTGCCGGCCTCACCGGCTTCGTCGCCGGCCTCGCGCGTCAGGTCGCGAAGCACAACGTCACGATCAACAACCTGCTTCCCGGCCCGTTCCTGACTGACCGGCTGCGCAGCGGCGCCGCGCACCTGGCGCAGCGCAACAATCGCTCGGTGGAGGAGGAACTGGCATTGCGCGGCAAGGAGAACCCGACGGGGCGCGTCGGCGATCCCGCCGAGTTCGGCGAGGCGTGCGCTTTCCTGTGCGCCGCCTCCTCGGGCTTCATCGTCGGGCACAACCTGCTGCTCGATGGCGGTGCCTTCAACTCCTCGATCGCGTGAGGCCGGGATGGACCCCACTTTCCTTCCCGCCTGGCGTCTCGCGGAGCTGACGCGCGCCGGGACGATCGGCTGTCTGGAGTTGCTCGATCACTACATCGCCCGCGTCGAACGATTGGACGGGCGGATCAATGCGGTGGTGGTGCGCGGCTTCGTCCGCGCGCGGGCGCGCGCCCGCCTGCTCGACAGCCAGGGCGACAAATCGGCGCCGCTGTTCGGCGTGCCGATGACGGTGAAGGAGAGCTTCGATCTCACCGGCCATCCGACGACCTGGGGCTACGAGGAGCGGCGGGAGCATCGCGCAGAGGATGACGCGCTCGCGGTGCAGCGGATCGAGGCGGCAGGCGCCGTGGTGTTCGGCAAGACCAACGTGCCGGTCGCGCTCGGCGACTGGCAAAGCTACAACCCGGTCTACGGCGCCACCTCCAATCCCTGGGACGCCTCGCGCACCCCGGGCGGCAGTTCGGGCGGCGGTGCCGCCGTGGTGGCGGCGGGATTGAGCGGGCTCGAGATCGGCACCGACATCGGCGGTTCGGTTCGCGTGCCGGCGCATTTCTGTGGCATCTTCGGCCACAAGCCGACCTGGGGACTGTGTCCGCCGCGCGGCCATTCCCTCACCGACGCCGCCGCTATGACGGACATCTCGGTGCTCGGTCCGCTCGCCCGATCGGCGCGCGATCTCCGGCTCGCGCTCGACGCGCTCGCCGGCCCCGATCCGATAGACACCGACCTGACGGTGCGCCTCGCCGAACCGCGCGCGCAGGGGTTGCGCGACCTGCGGATCGCGGTGTGGTCGCACCAGCCCGGCCAAGCCACGAGCCAGGAGACGACGGCGCTGATCGAGGCGCTGGCCGATCAACTCGAACGCGGCGGCGCGGAGGTGAGCCGCGCCGCGCGGCCGGAGTTCGACGTGGTGGAGGCGTACCATCTCTATCTGACGCTGCTCGACGCCGCGCTCAGCGCGCGTGCGCCGGAGGAGGTGCTCGCCCGCAAGCGCGAGAAGAAGAAGAAGCTGCGCCCCGAGGACAACAGCGCCGATGACGTGATCCTCCGCGCCGTCGACCTGACGCACCGCGATTGGCTGCGCCTGAACGAGCGGCGCCACCGGATCAGACGCGCCTGGGCGGCGTTCTTCGCCGATTGGGACGTGCTGCTGTGCCCCGCGCTGGCGGTTCCGGCGCTACCGCACATGCAGAAGGGCGCGACGTGGGAGCGAACCTACACGGTCGAGGGACGGACGATCGCCTACAACGACATGCTGTTCTGGCCCGGCATCACCTGTGCCTACCATCTGCCGGCATCGGTCGCGCCGATCGGCCAGTCAGAAAGCGGTCTGCCGATCGGCGTGCAGATCGTCGGCAATCTGTTCGGCGACCGCACGACGATCCAGGTCGCCGACCTGATCGAGCAAGCGGGCCACGGCTTCGTTGCCCCTCCCGGATGGGAATGAGACGATGCGGATTCTTGTCCTCGGTGCCGGTGGGATCGGCGGCTATTTCGGCGGCAGGCTGGCCGAGGCGGGCGCGGACGTCACCTTCCTCGTACGCCCCGGCCGCGCCGCGCAGCTCGCCCGTGACGGCCTAGTGGTTCGCAGCCCGGGCGGCGACATCAGCCGAGCAGTGCGCTTCATCGGCGGCGACGATCTTGCCGGAGACGGGCGCCACGACGCGGTGCTGCTGACCTGCAAGGCGTACGACCTCGAAGCGGCGATCGCCGCCATCGTACCCGCGATGAAGAACGGCGCGATGGTGATCCCGATGCTCAACGGCATGGGGCATCTCGACCGGCTGGATGTCGCTTTCGGGCCGGGAGCGGTTCTCGGCGGATTGTGCCAGATCGCCGCGACGCTGACGCCGACCGGCGAGGTGCGGCAGCTGAACACGTTGAACCTGATGATCGTCGGTCCGCGCGCGCCCGGTCAGGACGGTGTGACTGCTGCCTTCGCGCAAGCCGCCGGCCCGGCGAAGTTCGATTTCCGCGCCAGTGACGATATCGCGCAGGACATGTGGGAGAAGTTCGTGATGCTGGCGACGATGGGAGGGATGACCTGCCTGATGCGCGCCAACGTCGGGGAAATCATGCAGGCTGACGAGGGTGAGGCGCTGATGCTGGAGTTGCTCGCCGAGTGCGACGGCGTCGCCGGTGCCGCGGGCCATGCCGCGCGCCCGGCCTTCCTCGCCCGC
>JBDTFI010000561.1:0-3337 GCA_039938035.1 Acetobacteraceae bacterium
CCCTCGCGCCCGGCTTGTCCGAACCCGAGCAGGTGCGCCTGCGCTGCAAGACCTATGACGCGCTGGCGATCCTGATCTCCGACGAGGCGGTGCGCGTGCGCGCCGCCATCGCCGACGTCATCAAGGACATGCCGAACGCCCCGCGCGGCCTCGTGCTGCGCCTCGCGCGAGATTGCGCGGTGTCGGTCAGCGAGCCGGTGATCCGCTTCTCGCCGATCCTGACCGACGATGATTTGCTGGCGCTGCTGGATTCGCCCCCGTCAGGGGCGACGGCATTGGCAGTGGCGCGCCGCCCGGACCTGACCGAGCCGCTCGCCGACGCGATCGTCGCCGCCGAGGATTCCGGGGCGATCCAGGCACTGCTGTCGAACGGGTCGGCGCAGATCCGCGAATCGACGCTGGATGCGCTGATCGCCGGTGCGTCCGACCATGTCGAGTGGCACACGCCGCTGGTCCGCCGGCCCGTCCTGGCGCCGCACTCGGCCCGCGCGCTCGCCGAGATCGTCGCCACCCAATTGCTGGAGACGCTGGCCCGGCGGGCCGATCTCGGCGCGGAGACGATCGCGGTGTTGCGCGAGCGCCTGGCCGCGCGCCTTGCCGGCGAGCAGACGCGGGCGACCAAGTTCAACGATCTGCCGACCGAGAAGGCGTTGCAGGAGGCGCATCGGCTGGCGCGCAACAACCGCCTCGACGAGGCGGCGCTGATCGAGGCGTTGCGGACCGCGCGGCCGCGGCTCGCCGCGGCCATGCTGGCGGTGGCCGCCGTGGTGCCGATCTCGGTGGTGGATCGCGCCGCGTCCCTGCGCAGCGCCAAGGGGCTGGTCAGCCTGGTCTGGAGCGCCGGGTTCAGCATGGCCGGGGCAGTCGCCTTGCAGGCGGCGATCGGCAACCTGCCCCCGGCGGCTTCGCTCGGCGCCGGGGCGGGTGGCGGGTTTCCGCTGGCGGTGGACGAGATGCGGTGGCAGCTGGATTTCCTGCGAAGGACCGGGCGGTAGGGCGGGCGGTCCCTCTCCACGACCTGGGGGAGAGGCCATCTTCTACACCTCGGTGGACTTGATCGCGACGACACCGAGTATGTGCTCGCCACCTTCCCGATCGTGCGGCGCGAGGAGGAGGAGCGGTTCGGGGGGCGGTATCGGTCTCGCGACCTCACGCTCGGCTACATGCCCGCGCTCGCCGCCGGCAAGCCGGACGCGGCGGTGGCGGGGTGACGCGGCCGCTCACCCGACCGCCCCGGGGCATTCGCCGGGGCGAACGAAGGCGTGGATACCCGCGTGCGCGGGCGTGACGATGGTGGGGTGGGCAGGTTCGTCGACACGGACGCCTCGGATCGGAAGGCACGGCTGGCCGATCTGCAACGCAACCGCTCGAAGTCGCTCGACGCGCCGTTCTGGCTTTGGAACAGCGTCGTGGATTTGGTGGGTGCGCACGAAGCCGCGCATTTGCGGCAGTGCCGGCGCCATGCGCTGGCCACCGCTTGAGCGCGCGCGCTACATACCGCATCGTTCGCCGCATAGTCGATGGCCCGCGGTCCAAGGGCCGTCCGGAGGAAGCTATGTTCTCCTGCACATCGGATGAGCGCGCGGCGTCGGCGGGTCCCGCCGGCTGCCTCTGCCACGGGCCCGAGATCCAGTCCCTCACGCGGCGGATCGGCGCGGACCTGTCGCGGCGCGGCTTCATCGCCGGCGCCGCCACCACGATCCCGTCGCTCGGACTATTCAAGTCCGCCCGCGCGCAATCACCACCGGTTCCGGAGCACCCACCCCGCCCGATCGTGTTCACCAACGCCCGGCTGTTTGACAGCAGGTCGAGCTCGTTGCGCGACGGAGTCCGCGTCCTGATCGAGGACAACCGGATCAAGGGGGTGGCGGGAGGCAATCCTCCCGCCCCCGACGGCGCGCGGGTGATCGACTGCGGCGGCCGGGTCATCATGCCCGGCCTGATCGACGCGCACTGGCACACCTTGTTCGCCGCGCTGCCGTTGGCGGCGGCGATGACGGCGGATGTCGGCTACGTCTTCCTCGCCGCCAGCGCGGAAGCCGAGCGGACGCTGATGCGCGGCTTCACCACGGCCCGCGACCTCGGCGGCCCCTCATTTCCGCTGCAACAGGCGATCGACCAGGGTTTGGTGAGCGGACCGCGGATCTATCCGTCGGGTGCGATGATCACGACGACCGGCGGGCACGCCGACCTGCGGCCGCTCTCCGATCTGCCGCGCAGTCCCGGCGGCCCGGTGAGCGCGCTGGAGCGGACGGGTGCCGGCATGATCGCGGACAGTCCGGACGAGCTGCGGCTGCGGGCGCGCGAGCAGCTCATGCAGGGCGCCTCGCAGCTCAAGGTCGTGGGCGGCGGCGGCGTATCATCCCCGCGCAGCCCGCTGGACATGTCCACCTTCAGCCCGGAGGCCATGCGCGTCGCGGTCGGAACCGCCGCCGACTGGAACACCTACGTGGCGGTGCATGCCTATGCGCCGCGGACGATCCAGAGAGCGGTCAGCGCGGGGGCGCAGTGCATCGAGCACGGGCATCTGATGGATGACGCGACGGCCCGGCTGATGGCGGAGAAGAACGTCTGGCTGAGCACCCAGCCGTTCGTCGGCGATGACGACTCGGTCGCGTTGACGGGTTCCAGCCGGCTGAAGCAGCTGCAGGTCATCGCCGGCACCGACACCGTCTACAAGCTGGCGCGGACCCACGGCCTGAAGACGGCATTCGGGTCCGACCTGCTGTTCTCCGCGACCCTGACCGAACGGCAGGGAACCATGCTGACGCACCTGACGCGCTGGTACTCGAACGCAGAGATCCTGACGATGGCGACGGCGACGAACGGCGAGCTCCTCGCGCTCTCCGGTCCACGCAACCCCTATCCGGGGAAGCTGGGTGTGATCGAGGAAGGCGCCCTGGCCGACCTGCTGCTGGTCGACGGCAACCCTCTCGATGACATCACGCTCCTCGCGAAGCCGGACGCGAGTCTCCTCGTCATCATGAAGGATGGGCGAATCCACAAGAACGCCCTCCGCTCGTGAGCCCCGCCTGCGACGACGTGCTCCACCTCACCTACGTCGCCGACGACATGGCGGGGTTCGCGCGCGACCAATGACACGCCAGCCCGCCCTTCGCGTGGGACGAGGAGGACCGGCTGCGCCGGCGCGCACGGCTCGATGCGGTGTTCTTTCATCTGTACGGACTTGATCGCGATGACGCCGACTACGTGCTCGGCAGCTTCCCGATCGTGCGGCGCGGGGAGGCGCAGCGGTGGGGGCGGTATCGGTCGCGCGACCTGACGCTCGGCTTCATGGCGGCGCTGGCTGCCGGCGCGCCGGATGCGGCGGTGGCGG
>JBDTFI010000562.1:0-3675 GCA_039938035.1 Acetobacteraceae bacterium
TGAACTGAAGCCGACTAGGCGGGTGGTTCCGGCGTAGGTCGCATCGTACGGTCCGGGGACAGGAGGGGCTTCGGTGCCGGCGCACGCGGTGAGCACACCGGCGAAGCCCAGCGCCGCCAGCCGACGAGCCATCGGTGCGGCGGGCAGCGACAGAGTGATACCAGCCGCCGCACGCTCTGACTCCTCCGGACCCCTCCCCCCGGCCCCCTCCCGCAAGGGGAGGGGGGGTCGAAGCGCTCGGAATCCTCCCCTCCCCTTGCGGGAGGGGTTGGGGGAGGGGTCATTGCCTAGGGCCGCTGGTATCACACCAACTCGACCCGTGCGAAATGGCCGGGTGCGGTGGCGAGACGCTGGTCGCGGGTGAGGAGCGGGACGTCGAGTGCTTCCGCGAGCGCCACGTAGACGGCATCATAGGCCGTCAGGTTGTTCCGCAATTCCCATACGCGCGGCAACAGAAAATCATGCGGATATCGCCGCAGCGGAAAGTCACCCAGGTCGGCGAGAGCCACGCCGCCACGCTCCACGTCGAGTTCGCCGGCGAGCGTGTACCGCCGGATGACCTGCGCGACTTCGACATCGAGCAGATGCGGCGCGTGCAGCGTCTGTCGAGAGTCGAGCAACCGCCGTTCCACCGCCTCGGCTGCCGGCGTGCGAAGGAGCACTTCCAGCAGAGCCGAAGCGTCGACCACGATCATTTGCGGTCGCGTTCAGCGCGAACCGCCGCGGCCGGCGCGACGGAGAGCGTCGGCCGGGATCGGTGTTTCAACCGAGCACACAGCTCCTCGATCGTCGGGCGGTCGGCCACCTCGGATATCTCGTTCAGTAGGAAATCCGACAGCGACATGCCGGCCAGGGCGGCACGCGCTTTGAGACGCCGATGGAGCGTATCAGGGACATTGCGGATTTGGACCATCACCGACATGGGAAATGCATAAACACATGTGGCGCACATGTCCAGCCGCCATCGTCGCGCCGTTTCGCGATCCGGGCTGGGCGTGGCAGGATGCGTGCCATCAGGCCGACCCCGCCGGGTTCGTTGCAGGAGGACAAGCGCATGGAAGTACGACCGTACAAAGCCGCGACGATCGCCGATCGCGAAACCGTCGCCGAAGGCGCCGATATGCGGGTGCTGGTGCTGACGTTGGCGAAGGGGCAGTGCATTCCGTGGCACTACCACAATGGGATCAGCGATCATTTCGTGTGTCTGGAAGGACCGATGATGGTGGAGACGCGGGCGCCGCGGGCGGAATACCGGATGGAGCCGGGCGGGCGTTGCGCGGTCGGTCCGAAGATCGCCCATTACGTGCATGGCGTCGATGACGGGCCGTGCAAGTTCCTGATCGTGCAAGGCGTCGGCGTCTACGACAATATCGCGGTCGGCGGCTGATCCGTCATCCCTCGGTGCGCGCCTTCACCATCCGCAGCGGCGTGTAGGTCAGCACGACGGTGCCGTCCTGCTTCACGACGCGATTGCTTGTGCGTACCAATCCGCGATTCGGGCGGCTGGCGCTGCGGCGGCTCTCTATGACCTCGCATTCCACATGGATCGTGTCGCCCGCGAAGGTCGGGCCTTCGACGTTCAGCTCCATGTGCAGGAAGGCAAACCCGGTGTGCTGCATCGTCGCGTGGACCAGCAGCCCTTCGGCGAACGAATAGACCATCGCCGCCGGCACCACCCGCTGCTTGATGTCGCTCTCGGCTTTCAGGAACTCGACGTTGGAGAACAGGACTTCGGTGATCCCGGTCACCCCGATGAAGTTGACCAGGTCGGCTTCGGTCAAGGTGCGACCGATGGTGCGGAACTTCCGCCCGATAGGAAGATCCTCGAAATAGATGCCGAGCCCCAGGACTTCGTAGCCGCCGATCTCTGTCATCACCGTTCCCACGTTGCCGGCGATAGCCTAGCCTTCGCCGGATAGGGAGCAAGAGAATGCGGGGATTGACCGGCAAGCGCGTCATCGTCACCGGCGGAGCGAGCGGCATCGGGCGGGCCACATGCCTGCGGCTGGCCGACGAGGGCTGCGTGGTCGGCATCCTCGATCGCGACGAACCTGGGGCCACGCGCGTCGCCGGTGAATGCACCGGCGGCAAGGCCCGTGCGTACCGCGTGGACATCACCGACGAGGCGCGTGTCGAGGCGGTGGTGGAAGCGTTCGAGGCGGATGCCGGGCCGATCGACGGGCTCGCGAACGTCGCCGGCTGGGACAAGGGCGCGGCGTTCCTCGACACCGATCGCGCACTGTGGGATCGCATCATCGCGATCAACCTCATCGGCCCGCTGAACCTGCACAAAGCGGCCCTGCGCCGCATGGCCGAGCGCGGTTTCGGGCGCGTGGTGAACGTCGCCTCCGACGCCGGGCGCGTCGGCTCGTCCGGCGAGGCGGTCTATTCGGCGTGCAAGGGCGGCATCATCGCGTTCACCAAGACGATGGCGCGCGAGATGGCGCGCCAAGGCGTCACCTTGAACTGCCTCTGTCCCGGTCCGACGGAAACCCCGTTGTTTCAGGGATTCACCGAAGACATGGCGGGCGGTCAGAAGCTGAAGGACGCGCTGGCGCGGGCCATCCCGCTGCGCCGGCTCGGCCAGCCGGAGGACTATCCCGGATTGATCGCGTTCCTGCTGAGCGACGACGCCGCGTTCATCACCGGACAGACCATCAGCGTCTCCGGTGGGTTGACGATGGCCTGATCACGCGGGATCAGATTACCTTGTCTTCCCGTAAGGCGCGTATCTCCGCCTCCGAAAACCCGGCCTCCCGCAAAACCGCATCCGTGTCGGCGCCGAGCGACGGCGCCGCCCGGTGCGGAAGGTCCTCTCCGGTGGCGATCGGCGTTTCGATCATCCGAAGTGGCGCGGTGGGATGTTCGTAGTCTCGGATGTGCGCGCCTTCAGCGACGAACGGATTGTCCAGCGCGGCGCGGATATCGTTCACCGGCGCGGCCGGGACCTGGCCCGCGAAATGGGCCAGCCACTCGGCGGTCGTGCGATCCGACAACGCCTCGTCAAGCAGATCGGTGATCAGCGCGCGGTTCGCCAGACGATCGCTGAACGTGCGGAAACGCAAATCGTCGCCCCATTCCGGGCGCCCGAGCCGCTCGCACAGGATCGGCCAGAACTTCTCCTTGTTGCACATGATAAGGATGAAGCCGTCGCGCGTCCGATACAGCTGGCTGGGCACCAGTGATGGATGGCCGGAGCGCGGCTCGCGGTCCTGGACATGGCCGGCGTTGAGGTACCAGGTCGCCAGATAGTTCAAATTCTGTAGCGCGACGTCGAACAGGCTGACATCGAGATCGCGTCCGATTCCGCTTGCCCGGGCGGCGAGCACGCCGGAGACCATGGCGAACGCGGCGAACAGCCCGGTCATCAGATCGACCATCGACAGGCCGAACCGCGACGGCGGTCCGTCGGGTTCGCCGGTCAGCGACAGATACCCGGCCTCCGCCTGCATCAGGTAGTCGTACCCGGGCCACGCCGCCCGCGAGCCATTGCGGCCGTACGCGGACAGATGGGCGCAGACGATCCTCGGGTTGGCCGATGCGAGAGACTTGTAGGTCAGGCCGAGCTTGTCTGGCAGATCGCCACGAAGATTGTTCAGCAATCCGTCCGAGCGGGAGGCCAGCGCGTGCAGGACATCGCGCGCGCCCGGTCGCTTCAGGTCGAGCGTGACGCTG
>JBDTFI010000563.1:0-4814 GCA_039938035.1 Acetobacteraceae bacterium
CACGGCGATGAGGTCGGCGCCCGAGGCGTGCGCCTGCAGGAGGAAGGACGAATAATCGGTGTTGCCGAGCGGCGAGCGCACGGTGCCGACGACGGTGCCGCCGGCGCGCGTCACCGCGTCCGTGAGGTCGCGCTGGAAAGCTTAGCCGACCGTGTAGTCCCAGGTGAGGATGAACCATTTTTTCCGACCGCCGGCCATCGCCGCCTCGGGCGCGCCATGCGTCATCGAGTAGGTGTCGTAGCCCCAGGAGAAGCCATTCGGCGAGCAGGACTTGCCGGTGAGGTCGGTGGAGGTCGAGCCGGTGTGCACGACGATCTTTTTCTTGTCGCGCGCCATCTGCTGCACGGCGAAGGAGATCGAGGAGTTGGAAATGTCGAAGATGGCGTCGACGCCTTCGTCGTACCACTGGCGCGCGATGGAGACGCCGATGTCGGTCTTGCCCTGGTGATCGGCGGAGACGAAGGCGATCGGCTGCCCGAGTGCTTGGCCGCCGAAATCGGCGATCGCCATTCGCGCGCCCTCGACGGAGCCGGCGCCGCTGATCTCGGAAAACGCGGAGGTCACGTCGGTGAGTACGCCGAGCTTGAGCGGCGCTTCCCCCGCGCGTGGGCGTCGCGGCACGACGGCGAGGGAAGCCGCGCCGATCAGCCCGAGCGCCTGCCTTCGTGCAATTCCCGACGCCGACATTTTTCCCCATCCGCCTGGCAAACAGGCGGCGAGGCTAGCAGTCGGGCGAGCGGCGCGAAACCGTGCGTCAGTGGCGCGCGGCGGCGGCGTTGGCTTGGGCGAGGTCGGGCATCTCGATGTCGATTTCAAGGGTCGAGACCGCCTTGCCGCGATCGAGCTTGACCTGCACCTTCTCCCGCTCGATCGCCATGTGCTTGGCGATCACCGCGAGAATCTCCTCCTGCAGGATGGCGACGAGATCGCGGTGGCCGTGTACCGCGCGCTCGTGCGCGAGCAGGATCTGCAGCCGCTCGCGCGCCACGGGTGCCGAGCGGCGCCGGTTGAGAAAGTTGAGCAGGCTCATGCGACCCTCCGCCCGAACAGCTTGCCCATCAATCCCCTGCGCTCGGCCGGGACGGTCATGGGGATGTCCTCGCCCCGCAACCGCTTGGCCGCGTCGAAATAGGCCCGCCCGGCGGCGCTCGCCGGATTGCTCAAGGTGATCGGCGCGCCGATGTTGGACGCGCGCAACACCTCCTCGCTCTCGGGGATGATGCCGAGCAGCGGGATCGACAAAATCTCCAGCACGTCCTCGGTCTTGAGCATCTCGCCCCGCGCGGCGCGGCCGGCGTCGTAGCGGGTGAGCAGGAGGTGCTTTTCCATGCGCTCGCCGCGCTCGGCGCGCTGCGTCTTGGAATCGAGCAGGCCGATGATGCGGTCCGAGTCGCGCACCGAGGAGACTTCCGGGTTGGTCACGACCACCGCCGCGTCGGCGTGGTACATCGCGAGCGTCGCACCCTTCTCGATGCCGGCGGGGCTGTCGCAGATCACCCAGTCGAATTTTTCGCGGAGCTCGGCCAGCACCTTGGCGACGCCGTCCGAGGTGAGCGCGTCCTTGTCGCGGGTCTGCGACGCCGGCAGCAGCGACAGGGTATCGATCCGCTTGTCGCGGATCAGCGCCTGCGACAGCTTGGCGTCGCCCTGGACGACGTTGATGAGGTCGAACACGACGCGGCGCTCGGCACCCATCACGAGGTCGAGGTTGCGCAGGCCGACATCGAAGTCGATGACGACCACGCGCTGCCCCCCTTGCGCCAGCGCCGCGCCGAGGGAGGCCGTGGAGGTCGTCTTGCCGACGCCGCCTTTTCCGCTAGTCACGACCAAGACCTTGGCCATTCGGATTTTCCTCTACAGCTGCGTCAGTCGAGTGGTGCCACGACAATCGAGTCGCGATCCAGCCAAGCCTGCACCGGCCGGCCGCGGAGTGCCGGGTCGATGTCCTCGGCGGTTCGGTAGAGCCCGTCGATCGCCAGCAGTTCGGCTTCCAGCCGGCGGCAGAAGATCCGCGCTAGGGGATTGCCCAACATGCCCGCGATGGCGCGGCCGCGCAGCGCGCCGTAGACGTGGATCGAGCCGCCCGCCATCACCTCGGCACCCGAGCCGACCGAGCCCACGATGGTCACGTCGCCCTTGGGGAACACGATGGACTGGCCGGAGCGGATCGGCTCGCTGATCAGCAGCGCGGCCGGTTCTTCGGGTTCGGGCGGCGCCGGAGGCGGCTCGTCCGGCACGTCGATGCCACCCGCCGCGCGGCCGCCGTTCAGCATCGGCGGCCAGCCGGGCACGTCGAGGCTCTGCACCGACGGGTCGGCGCCTTCCATGCCGATGATGCGGATGTCGCGCGACTGCAGCTCGCTGAGCAGCGCGCGGATGCCGGGCTCGTTGAGCTGTGTCACGGACAGGTCCAGCACCACGGGGCGCTTGTGGAAGAAGCCCGGCGAGCGCTCGATCTGCTCGTCGAGGCGGGCAAGCCATTCCATCACCGGCGGCTCTGGCACGAGAGCCACCGCGATGAAGGACCGGCCACGGAGTCGTAGCTGGGAACGGGCGATTTCGGAGTCTGTCACGATCCGACGGGGGGTAACGGCCACCGCCGCGCCCGTCAACGCGCAATCATGGCGGAGGCTGGCTTGACATCCACGACATCTGGTTCCCAGGGTTGCGCCAATAGAGAAATACGGAATGTGGGGGGAATGGCGATGAGGTCACTCGCGGCGGACGCGACTCGGCGATGAGACTGTTCGGCACGGTCCGCTGGGCCGTCGTGGGGCTGCTGTTCCTCGGTGGGATGATAAACTATCTCGACCGCGCGGCGCTGTCGGTTGCGGCGCCGTTCCTGACCAAGGAGCTGAGCCTGTCGCCGTCCGAGCTCGGGCTGGTGTTCAGCGTGTTCTTCTTCGGCTACGCGGCGTTCTGCTTCATCGGCGGCTACACGTCCGACCGGGTGGGCGCGAAGAACGTGTTCTCCGTCGCGTCGGTCGTCTGGTCGGTGTTCTGCGGACTGACCGCCACCGTGTTCAGCTTCACATCCTTGCTGGTCGTGCGGCTGATTTTCGGGATGGGCGAGGGGCCTTACGCCTCCGCCGCCAACAAACTGGTCAGCAATTGGTTTCCGCGCCACCAGCAGGCCACGGCGGTCGGATGGGCCAATGCCGGCACGCCGCTGGGCGGGGCGCTGGCCGGCCCGATCGTCGGCTTCATCGCGCTGACCTGGGGCTGGCGGGTGTCGTTCGTCATCATCGCCGCGATCGGGCTGTGCTGGTCGGTGGTGTGGATGCTGTCGGTGACTGAGGGGCCAGAGAACAACACGGTGATCAGCGCGGCGGAGCGGGCCGAGATCGCCGCCGACCAGGAACCGCCCCGGACGGGACCGCCGGCGCCGCTGGGGGCTCTGCTGGCGCGTCCGTCAGTGCTGGCGACCGCGTTCGCGTTCTTTGGCTACGCCTACATCCTGTATTTCTTCCTGTCGTGGTTTCCGACGTATCTGACGACCGCCCGGCATCTCAGCCTGCAAAGCATGAGTTTCGTCAGCGCCATTCCCTGGCTGCTGGGCTTCGTCGGGCTGGCGGCGGGCGGCTGGGTGTCCGACATGATCTTCCGCATCACCGGCAATGCGATCCGAGCCCGCAAGCTGGTACTGGTGGGCGGACTGCTGATCGCCGCGGTCTGTGTCGCCCTGGCCGGCAGCGTGGCAACGGTGCAGGCCGCGGTCACGCTGATGGCGGTGTCGGTGTTCTTTATGTACCTGACCGGCAACACGTACTGGGCGATCATCCTCGACACCGTGGAAAAGGACCGGGTCGGCGGCGTCGGCGGATTCGTGCATCTGATCGCCAATCTGGCCGGGATCGTGGCGCCGTCGGTGACCGGGTTCATGGTGCAGGCGACCGGCGGCAGCTACGCCGGGGCGTTCGGCCTGGCCGGCGCGATCGCCGTGCTGGGGGCGCTGTCGGTCGCGGTGTTCGTCAAGGCGCCGGCAGGGGCCGGGCGGCTGGCGTCGGCCTCCACCCGGGCGTGAGCGGCGATCCGGCCAGCCGCCGGCGGGCTGCTGGTGTCAGGATGCCACCAGTGCGACCCGCGTGCGGCTGCGGCGGGCGCCGACCACGCGCATGACCCCGTACTGGACCAGGAACAGGCCAACCTTGCTGACGATGGTGTAAAGCGACATGAACGCTGACCACGTCGCTATGCCAAAATTCAGGGCGGCAACGACATTCAGCGCTGCCGAGGCGAACATCAGCGAGGCCCAGATGAAGCCAAAAATATAGACAACATCAGACAGCGTTTCCCGCGCGACCGGCGGCAGATAGCGGTTCTGCCACCCCGGCCGCAGCATGACGATTCCGATGGCCACGTAGATCAGGCTGGGCTTGAGCATGATGAAGCGTGGATCGCCGGTCAGCAGGGACGCGGTCGCCGACACCACGACCAGGCCCAGGCTGAGATACTCCATCGTGGCGATCGGCCGTTTTTTGATGAATTGCCGGCCAATCTGGATGAGCCCGCACGCGATGCCGCAACCAGCGGCAAGGCGCATGTTGTGGGTGGCGAAATAGACAACGAGCAGAGCGAACGTCGAAGCCAGATCGAGCAGCAGCAGTCTCGCCGCTTTCATCAGGTTGGTCATCGGATGGTTCCTTCTGTCAGAGGGCGCTCGCGACCCAATTGCCATGGAAGCCAAACGGGACCCGGTGCGGCAGGCGCACCATCGCGATCGGTCCACGTTCAATCGCGTCGGTATCGAGGATGATCATATCGCTGCGCCGTTCCCCACCACGCCAGGCGACCGCGAGCAGGTAGCCATCACC
>JBDTFI010000564.1:0-4627 GCA_039938035.1 Acetobacteraceae bacterium
GCGGGCTGTTCATTCCCTATTATCTCGACGCTGGCGCGGGCGGCTCCCAATTCACCTGGGAGATCGCCTCCGGCCTCGGCTACCAGACTGGCCCGGTCGCCGTGTCACTCACCTACCGCTATCTGTCCTTGGAGCAGGGCAGCAGCGCCGTGGTGCAGCGTGTCACCCTGGGCGGCCCGATGATGATGGTTAATCTCAGCTTCTAGTACCCGGACTCAATGGAGAGCGAAACAAGGTCTTCGTCATCGCGAGCCGCCGCTTGGCGGCGTGGCGATCCAGACGGGCGGGGCCGTGGCGCGGGCCTGGATCGCTTCGTCGCTTCGCTTCTCGCAATGACGAGCACACATGACACGACGACTCACGCTCCCATGGCAGTGGTTACTAGGGTGGCCACCCGTTACCGTTCCGCCGCCTGATAGGCCGCGAGGCAAGCGAGATCGACGATCTGGCTCACCGAGGCGTCCATCTGCATGATCTGCACCGGGTGCGACAGACCCAGCAGCAACGGGCCGATGATCGTCCCACCCACCATCTTCGGCGTCAGCCGGGAGACGATGTGGGCCGAGTGCAATCCGGGCATGACCAGCACGTTGGCCGGCCCGGTCAGCCGGCAGAACGGGTAGAGAGCGCGCAGTTCCGGCTCCAGCGCCACGTCGGGGCTCATTTCCCCGTCGTATTCGAAATCGACCTTACGGGCGTCGAGGATGCCTATCGCGTCGCGCATCACCGCCGCCTGCGGATGCATCGCCGCGCCGAACGTGGTGTGCGAGAGCAGCGCGACCCGCGGCTCGTGGCCGAACGCGCGCGCGGCGTTAGCGGAGCCGATCGCGATGTCGGCGAGTTGCTCCGCATCGGGCCGGAAATGGATGCTCGTATCGGCGACGAACAGCGTGCGCCCGCGCATCCCCAGCATCAGCGTCAGCCCGAACGCGATCTCGTGCGGCGCCGCGTCGATCGCGTGGCCGATGTCGTCGAGGCAGACCTGGGTGGAGCGCGTCAGCCCGGTCACCATCGCGTCGGCATCGCCCGTCGCCACCATCGAAGCGGCGAAGATGTTGCGGTCCTGGTTAACCATGCGCTGACAGTCGCGGTGCAGATGGCCGCGCCGTTGCAAGCGGCCGTACAGGAACTCCACGTATTTCGGGTTCGCGCCCGACAGCCGCGCGTTGTGGATTTCGATGCCCTCGATCAGGCCGAGACCGAGGCCCTGCATGGTCGCACGCACCCGCTCCTCGCGCCCGATCAGCACCGGTGTCCCGTAACCCGCGTTGCGGAACGCCACGGCGGCGCGGACGATCGCCTCCTCCTCGCCTTCGGCGAACACCACCCGCTTCGGCGCGGCGCGCACCGTCTCCGAGATCCGGTCGAGTGCGCCGGCGGTGGGATCGAGCCGTCCCGACAATTCGCGGGTGTAGAGACGCAGATCGGAGATCGGCTTGCGGGCGACCCCGCTGTCCATCGCCGCCTTGGCGACCGCCGGGGGGATCCACGAGATCAGCCGAGGATCGAAGGCGTTCGGGATGATGTACTCCGCCCCGAACGCCAGCCGCCGTCCGGCCGAGGCGGTGTGGACCTCGTCCGGCACGTCCTCGCGCGCGAGCTTCGCCAGCGCCTCGGCGGCGGCGATCTTCATCGCCTCGTTGATCGTCGAGGCACGCACGTCGAGCGCGCCGCGGAAAATATACGGAAAGCCGAGGACGTTGTTGACCTGGTTGGGGTAGTCGCTGCGTCCGGTCGCGATGATCGCATCGGCGCTGGCGGCGCGCGCCTCCTCCGGTGTGATCTCGGGGTCAGGGTTCGCCATCGCGAAGATGATCGGCTTGGGCGCCATGACGCGGACCATCGCCTGGGTCAGCGCGCCCTTCGCTGACAGGCCGAAGAACACGTCGACATCCTCCAGCGCCTCGGCGAGCGTGCGCGCCCGGGTGACGGCGGCGTGTGCCGACTTCCACTGGTTCATGCCCTCCTGACGGCCCTGATAGACGACGCCCTTGGTGTCGCAGAGCACGATGTGCTCGGGGCGCATCCCCATCGCCTTCAGGAGTTCGACGCAAGCGATGGCGGCCGATCCGGCGCCGTTCACCACCAGCCTGGTGTCACGCAGCTCCCGCCCGGTAAGGTGGCAGGCGTTGATGAGCCCGGCGGCGGCGACGATCGCGGTGCCGTGCTGGTCGTCGTGAAATACCGGGATGTCCATCAGCTCGCGCAGCCGTTGCTCGATGATGAAGCACTCGGGCGCTTTGATGTCTTCGAGATTGATGCCACCGAAGCCGGGGCCGAGGAAGCGCACCGCGTTGACGAACTCGTCAACGTCCTCGGTGCCGATCTCGAGGTCGATGCCGTCGACGTCGGCGAAGCGCTTGAACAGCGCGACCTTGCCCTCCATGACAGGCTTCGACGCGACGGCGCCGAGATTGCCGAGACCGAGGACGGCGGTACCGTTGGAGATCACCGCGACCATGTTGCCCTTGGTCGTGTATTCGTAGGCGAGCGCATTGTCGCGCGCGATGTGCAGGCACGGTTCGGCGACGCCCGGGGAATACGCGAGCGAGAGGTCGCGTGCCGTGGTCAGGGGCTTGGTGATGCGCGTCTCGAGCTTGCCCGGACGTCCGGAGGCATGCATCGCCAGCGCCTCTTCGCCCGAGATGCGCGCCGTCCGCGTGTCGATGCTGCCGCTGTCGGCCATATCCGTTCCCCGCCGCTTGCGTTTCTTCGCCCATCATGGCGGGCGCCGGCCAGCGTGGGAAGCGTCAGGCGGAGCCGGGCAGCCGTGCAAGCACCTCGGTCCGCAGGCGCGAGAGCGCGGTGCCGCGATGGGCGCGGTCGTGGCGATCGAGATAGGCGCGCTGTTCCGCCGAGGTCGGCGCGCCGCGCGCACCGGCGCCCATGCGCGCGGCGGCGCCGATCGCGCGCAGGGTTTCCGCCGCCAGGCCGTTGCGCGCGCCCTTGAGCAGGTAGGCGCCGGCGCGGGGGAGCAAAGCGGGCCAGGATTGGCCCTGCTTGCGCGCGATGTACAGCCTGTTGCGGACGAACTGGAACCACCGTCCGTCCGCCCAATCGAGCCGGCGCTCGGCGCTGACCTTGTGGCGCACTTCGATGTCGCCGCGGTAGCGCACGCGCCAACCCTGGGCGATGGCACGCAGGCAGAAATCCAGCTCCTCCCAGCAGAAGAACAAGGCCTCATCGTAGCCGCCGGCCTGTTCCCATGCGGTCCGGCGGAGCGCGTGGCCGGCACCGACGAAGGTCGCGGCATCGAAGGTATCCCCTGCGCGCGCCAGGAGCGCACTCGGGTAACCCCACGATAGAAGATCGTCCTCGCCGGTGTGCTCCACCAGGATCCGGAACCCGATAGCGGCGAGCGTCGGATCAGCGTCGAGCGCGGCGACGGCGGCCGCGAGCGTATCGGGCGTTGCGAAGACCGCGTCGTTATCCAGCCCGACGATCATTCGTCCGCGCCCTGTCGCCGCACCCCGGTTGCGCCCCGCCGCGACGCCGACATTGCGGCCGAGCGAGACCAGCGTGGCATCCTTGCCGGTGACGGCGCGGGCCAACCGGGCGAGCGTGTCGGGGTGCGAGCCCTGGTCCACCACGACGACATGGTGGCGCAAGCCGCGCTGGCCCAACGCCGAGGCGATCGCGGCTTCGGTCTCCGCCGGGCGATCCAGCGCGAGGATCACGACGTCGGCGTCGTAGGTGTTCAACGCGGCACCGCCAGGTAGGCGAGGCGCTTCATCTCCTTGCGGCCACGCGCGACGGAATCGAGGATCATTCCGCAGGCGAGCGCCAGCATCGCGGCGAGCACCAGTCCCATCGCCAGCACGGCGGTCGGCAGGCGCGGCACCAGCCCGATGCGGAAATATTCGATCACCACCGGCAACCCGGCGCCGGCCGCCGTGACGAGCAGCAGCAAGGCGGCGGCGGTGAAAAAGCCGAGCGGACGCTCCTCCTTCACCAGCTTGACGATGGCCCGCAGGATCCGCAGCCCGTCGGTCCAGGTCCGCAGCTTCGAGGCCGAGCCGGCCGGGCGGCCGCGATAGCGGGTCCGCAATTCGCCGATCGGCATACACAGCTCCAGCGCGTGGACGGTGAACTCCGTCTCGGTCTCGAAGCCGCCGGCCAGCGCCGGGAACGATTTGACGAACCGGCGGCTGAAGACGCGATAGCCGGAGAGCACGTCGCTCACCCGGTCGCCGAACACCCAGCGGACCATGCCGGTCAGCAATGCATTGCCGGCGCGGTGGCCGCGGCGGAAGGCATCGAGCCCGGCGCCCTCCCGGGTCGCGGTCACCATGTCGAGTTGGCCCTCGACCAGCATCCGCACCATTGCCGGCGCCGCGGCGGCGTCATAGGTATCGTCGCCGTCGACCAGCACGAAGACGTCGGCTTCGACGTCGGCGAACATGCGGCGCACGACGTGGCCCTTGCCTTGCAGCCGCTCGGTCCGCACCTGCACGCCGGTCGCGCGCGCGACCTCCGCCGTTCGGTCGTGGGAGTTGTTGTCGTAGACATAGATCGTCGCTTCCGGCACGGTGGCGCGGAACGCGGCGATGACGCGTGAGACGGCGGCTTCCTCGTTGAAGCACGGGATCAGAACGGCAACGCGCGGGCCGGCGGCACCGAAGGACGG
>JBDTFI010000565.1:0-3537 GCA_039938035.1 Acetobacteraceae bacterium
GTTCGGCCGGAAGCGTCTTCAGGAATCGTCTTGCATCGGCCTGAGTGAGCAAAGGCGGGCGCTTGAGACGGTGTCGATTGGCGACGAGGGCGAGGAAGTCGATCTGTAGATCGTTCAGCATTACGTCCGCGTCCGAGGCGACCGGCGGCGGGTTCCAGAAGGACGGGACGGGCGTATCGCTCAGCGGCCGCAGCGTCGTGCCGAGAACCGTGCTGAAGTCGATCGCATTGGCGTCGCGTTGCGTCAGGGGCGGCAGGTTCCAACGGTTGCAAAGCGTTCGAATCACCGCCGTGTGATCGACCGCCTGGGTCGGATGGAAAACCGTGCCGGCGGCGATCCATGGCGAGATCAGCACCGCGGGCACCCGTAGGCCGAGGCTGGTGAATTTGAAGCCGTCCTCGCCAGGCGGGTCCGCCGGGTTCGGTGCGGCCACCGCGGGTGGCACCCGATGGTCGAAGAAGCCGCCATGCTCGTCATAGGTGACGACCAACAGCGTGCGTTCCCACAGCGGGCCGCCGCGTACGGCCTGATAGACCGTGTTGATCAGGTTCTCCCCATAACGGATGTCGCGCGCCGGGTGCTGGTCGTTCGGCGGGATACCGTCGTCGCAGCCGATGATCTCCGGTTCGATGAACGAGTAGCTGGCCAGGGCGCCGTTCGCGGCGTCCGCGCAGAATTGCTGGATCGTGTTCTTGTCGTCGATGGGGATCGGGATCGTCGGATGGATGTAGTAGGTGAGGCAGGGCAGGCTCTTGTAGCCGGGATAGGTGGTGCCGTTCCCATGGTAGATCTTGGCGCCTGACGGACCCTGCAGCGCCAGGAGCGCGTTGAAGATCGTCGGATTGTCGTTGAGCGTCCAATCGTTGTTGTTGCTGGTCCAACCGTTTGACGTGCCGGCGTGCAGGAAGGACCGATTGCAGAAGGTGGGGCCTGGCATCGAGGAGTACCAGTTGTCGCAGACGGCGAACGCGCTCGCCAACGTGCTGAGGGTCGTGCAGGCGGCATAGGGTCCGTTGCCGTCCGCGGTCGTGGTGGTCGGGCTGAAGCCGGCCATCACCGCTTGCAATTCGGCCTGCGTGACGACGTGCGGCACTTTGAACTGGATCAGGCGGTTGTTGACGAAGCCCTGCATGGAGCCGGGCTGGCCCGGCATGCCGTAGAGCTGCATCTGCACGTCGGGGAATTGGTGGCCGACCGAGTTGTCCTGCGGGGCGGCGTAATCCGGAGACGGGATGCGGCTGACCGAGAATTCCACGGGCGGCGCAAAGGGATTGGAGATGATGAAGGGATTGGACATGCCGTCCACCACCCCGTCGAAGGATTGCCCGTTCGGCGGCTGGTTGTAGGGGGGCGGGTTGTCTGGGTGGTACAGGCGTCCGAGCATATGGTCGAACGAGCGGTTTTCGAGCATCAGCACGACGAGATGGTCGAAATTGACGGTCACAGGTTTCTCCGTTTGGGCGCACGGGCGAAAGCTTAGCCCGTCTTGTCCGCCGCGCGGCAATCCCCGCCAGCCCAGCGCCAGATCGTCAGGCGGGCGGCGCCGTGCGTGCGCTCGGCGAGGGGCGACTGCGCGGGGGATGGGTCATCGCGGGCGGTCTCCGCCACGACCAATGCGTCGGCGCCGATCCACCCGGCGGCGGCGAGGGCGGCGAGGGCGCGCGCGAGGACCCCCTGTCCGTACGGCGGATCGAGGAACACGAGAGTGCAGGGGGAGGCGGCACGGGACGGGGCGAGGGCGTCGCCGGCGATGATCCGCGTGCGGTCTTCGGCGTGCAATGCCGCGACGTTGGCGCGCAGCGCGGCGACAGCGGCGCGGTCGCGCTCGATGAAGGTCGCGTGGGCAGCGCCGCGGGAGAGCGCCTCCAGGCCCAGCGCGCCGGTGCCGGCAAAGGCGTCGAGGACATGGGCGCCCTCGACAGTCTCTCGGCCACCCCAGGGCGCGTGCACCAGCATGTCGAACAGTGCTTGGCGCACGCGGTCGGCGGTCGGCCGGATCGTCTCTCCCGGCGGCGCGATCAGCGCACGACCGCGCCACGCGCCGGCGACGATCCGCATCAGTCCTTGTCGCGCGGGAGTTGGTCGCGCAGCACGCGCGTCGGCACCTCCTCGACGGCGCCGCGTTGCAGGGTGCCGAGCTGGAACGGGCCGTAGGTGACGCGGATCAGGCGGGAGACCCGCAAACCGAGATGCTCCATGATCCGCCGCACCTCGCGGTTGCGGCCTTCGCGCAATCCGATGGTCAGCCAGGCGTTCTCCCCCTTCACCGCATCGAGGCCCGCCTCGATCGCACCGTACCGCACACCCTCGATCGTCACCCCTTGGGCCAAGCCCGCGAGCGCGCGCTGATCCGGGGCGCCGTGGACGCGCACGCGGTAGCGGCGGAGCCAGCCGGTCGACGGCAACTCCAGCTTGCGCGCCAGCGCGCCGTCATTGGTGAGCAGCAGCAACCCCTCGCTGGTGAGATCGAGGCGGCCGATGCTGACGACGCGGGGCAAATGCGGCGGCAGGCGCTCGAACACGGTCGGCCGGCCCTCGGGGTCGCGATGGGTGGTCACGAGGCCGTCCGGCTTGTGGTAGCGCCAGAGCCGCGTGCCCTCCGGCGCGGCGATGACCGCGCCGTTCACCTGTACGGTGTCGTCGGCTTGCACGAACGTCGCGGGATGCGTCACGGCGGCGCCGTTCAGACGGACTTTTCCTCCGACCAGCAGTTTCTCGGCATCCCGCCGGCTCGCCACGCCGGCGCGGGCGAGCCATTTAGCGATGCGTTCGCCACGCGGCTCGGGCGCGTCACCCACAGGCGGCGATCAGGGCGTCGAAGATGCGGCGGTCGCCCTGGTCGATGAAGAACTCCGGGTGCCACTGCACGCCGAGGCAGAAGCGCAGATCCATCGCCTCGATGCCCTCGATGACGCCGTCGGGCGCGGTCGCGTTCACCGTGCCGCGCGGGCCGGGATCGCGCACCGCCTGATGGTGGGCGGAGTTCACCCGCATCTCGGCGGCGCCGACGATGCGGTGCAGGAGCGTCCCGGGCGTGACGGCGACCGGATGGCCGGCTTCGTGGCGCGGATTGGGCTGCTCGTGTTCGAGCGCGTCGGCGATCGCATCGGGGATGTGCTGGATCAGCGTGCCGCCGAGAGCGACGCCGAGAAGCTGCTCGCCGCCGCAGATGCCGAGGACGGGCATCTCGCGCTCGATCGCGCCCTGGGTGAGCGCGAGTTCGGTCGCCGTGCGATCCTCCTTCAGCGTCACCGTGGCGTGCCGGGCGGGATCGCCGTAAAGCGCCGGATCAACGTCGAAGGCGCCGCCGGTGACGATGAGCGCATCGATCCGGTCCAGCCAGTCGGCGGCGAGCGCGGCGTCGTGCGGCAGGGCGACCGGCAGCCCGCCGGCAGCGGCGACCGCCTCGGCGTAGTTCGCCCGTAGCGCATACCACGGGTATTTCGAGTAGCCGCCTGGCCGCTCGGCATCGAGGGTGACGCCGATCAAGGGGCGTCTGGCGCGATTGTTCATGCGCGCTTGCTAGACCCGGGCGGC
>JBDTFI010000566.1:0-7700 GCA_039938035.1 Acetobacteraceae bacterium
CGGTGATATAGTCGCGGGTCAGCGGCACCGCGGTCTGCTCGCGCGCGAGCTGGATTTGGAAAATCATCATGTTCTCCCGCCGGAAGGACAGCTCCGCGCCAGCCAGATAGAACTCGAACATCCGGCAGAACCGCTCATCATACAGGGCGGCGATGGCGTCGCGGTTGGCGGCGAAGCGGCGGCGCCAGTGGCGCAACGTCTCGGCGTAGTGCAGGCGAAGGATCTCGACATCGGTGACCAGCAGCTTTGACCGCTCAAGCGGGGTCAGCACTTCCGACAGCGCCGGGCAGTAGCCGCCCGGGAAGATGTACTTGGCGAGCCAGGGGTTGGTGATTCCGGGCTGTTCGTTGCGGCCGATCGCGTGCAGCAGCATCACCCCGTCTGGTTTCAGGCAACGCGCGACGGTCTCGAAGAACGTCCGGTAATGGACGATGCCGACATGCTCGAACATGCCGACCGAGACGATGCGGTCGAACCGTTCGGTGATCGAGCGGTAGTCCAGCAGCTCGAACCGCACTCGATCCGTTAGCCCCTCGGCCTTGGCGCGGGCGCGGGATTCGGCGAGCTGTTCGGTCGACAGCGTCACCCCCAGTACGCGCGCGCCATAGTCGCGCGCCAGCGTCAACCCGAGGCCACCCCAGCCCGAACCGATGTCGAGCACCGTGAGGTCGGGGCGATCCAGGCACAGCTTGGCGGCGATGTGGCGCTTCTTCGCCGTCTGCGCCTCCTCCAGCGTTTCGTCGCCGCGCGGAAAATAGGCGCAGGAATACTGGCGGTCACGGTCGAGAAACAGACTGTAGAGCCGGCCGTTGAGGTCGTAATGGTGCGCGACGTTGGCGCGCGCGCGGTTGGCGGAGTTGTACTGATCGATGCGCCGCCTCGCCGCCAGGACCCCAGAGCGCAACCGGGCCAGCGGGTGGCCATGGGCGTTCGCCATCATGTTCGCGATCAGCAGATCCAACGCCTGGTAGATGTCGCAGCCATCGGGCGTCAGGCCGCCGTCCATGTAGCATTCACCCGCGGAAAGCGCCGGATTCAGCACCAGCCGGCGGACGGTTGTCGCGTCGTGCAACGCGAGGCCCGCTTCCGGTCCGGAGCCGGGTGGGCCTGCATAGGCACTGGTACTCCCGTCAGGCCACCGAACAGTCAGCCGCCCCAGCGTGATGAGCCGCTTCAGGATCGCATCCAAGGCAGCGCGCATTCCGACCCCCTTGTCACGGCACTGATCGGACTACATTGGCCAAGCCGGCCGGTTTCGTCAAAACGCGGCGCTAAGCCCCATCGGCGAAACACCGGCTGGCATGACTCGGGGTGGGCGGCTATGGTCCGCCGCCGCGTGACCCGAGCGTCTGGATTTCGCGGCGCGTCGCTCGGCATGAGACGTCTCTGGGAGACCAGCCGCTTGTCACGTTTCCGCGCCACTCTGCTCGTCGTTTGTCTGTTGCCGCTCCTTCCGGCGGCGGTTGTCTACGCGCAAGCGCCCGCCCGCGCCCGCTCCGCCGCCGTCGCCAGAACTCCCGGCGGAATCGTCCAGGCGATCCGGGTGGAGGGCAACCGGCGGATCGATGCCGGGACGATCAGGTCGTACATGCTGATCCAGCCGGGCCAGCCGTTCGATCCCGCCCAGATCGATCGCAGTGTGAAGACTCTGTACGCGACCGGCCTCTTCCAGGACGTCAGCATCACCCCGCAAGGTGACACGCTGGTCGTGCATGTGACGGAGAACCCGATCGTTAACCGGGTGGTATTCGAGGGCAACCACGCCCAGAACGACACCCAACTCAGCGCCGTGACCCAGTTGCGCTCCCGCTCGGTTTTCACGCCGGCCGCCGCCGAGGCGGACCGCCAGCGAATTCTCAATTCATATGCCGCGAAGGGCCGCTACGACGCGACCGTGGAGCCCGAGATCATCCGTTTGCCGGAGAACCGGGTGAATCTGGTGTTTCGCGTCCACGACGGGCCGGAGACGCTGATCAGCCGCATCGTCTTCGTCGGCAACCACGCCTACGGCGAAGGCGCGTTGGCCGACGTGGTCAATAGCCGCCCGCAACGGTGGTGGGCGTTCCTCTCGACCGCCGATCAGTACACCGCGGAGAAGCTCGGCTTCGACAAGGAACTGCTGCGCCGCTTCTACCTCCAGCACGGCTATGTCGATTTCGAGGTGACCAGCGCGACCGCCGAACTGGCGCCCGATCGCAAATCCTTTTTCGTGAGCTTCGTTCTCCACGAGGGCGAGCGGTACCGGGTCGGCAAGATCACGATCAACTCCCAGCTCAAGGGCATCACCGCCCCGTCGCTGCGCGGCGACCTGAAACTCGCCGAAGGCGACTGGTACAACGGCGACGCAGTCGGACGCAGCGCCGATGCGATGGAAGACGACATCCGTACGCATGGCTTTGCCTTCATCCAGGTGACACCGCGCATCGTGCGGGATGCGAAGGCGCACACCGTGTCGCTTACCTTCGACGCGACCGAGGGACCGCGGGTCTATGTGGAGCGCATCAACATCACCGGCAACACGCGCACCGAAGACAAGGTGATCCGCCGGGAGTTCCGCATCGCGGAGGGCGACGCCTACAACCAAGAGTTGCTGCGGCGGTCGCGCCAGCGACTGCAGGACCTCGACTACTTCAACAGCGTAAACATCACCACGGAGCCCGGCGCGGCGCCCGACAAGGCGGTGATCAACACCAACGTGGACGAGAAATCGACCGGACAGTTCAGCCTGGGCGGCGGCTACTCGACGGATGCGGGATTCCTGATCTCGACCGGCATTCGCGAGAGCAACTTCATAGGCACCGGCATCGATGCTGGCATCAACGGGGTGCTCGCGCAGAAACAAAGTTCCATCAACCTCTCGATCAACGACCCTTATTTCCTCGGCAAGAACCTACTGGCCGGCTTCGATGCGTTCCTGATCCAGACCAACTCGCTGGGCACCGAGCCCTACAACGAGCGTCGCGTCGGTTTCACGACACGGCTAGGCTACGACATCAACGAGCACCTCAAGCAGGTGTGGAGCTACTCGCTCGTCAATCGAACCGTGTACGATATCACGACCACTGACTTCTACATCCTCAGCGAGGCCGGAACGACGCTGCTGTCGCAGATCAGCCAGGTGATCAGTCTCGACGAGCGCGACAGCAAGCTTGCACCACACAGAGGGTACCTGCTCTCCTTCGGCTCCGACCTTGCCGGATTTGGCGGTAACGCACGCTTTGCGCGCACGCGGGTCGACGGCTCGTACTATATCCCGCTCGACTACTTCTCCGGAAACAGTGACTGGGGAATCGCGCTCTCGGCGGGCGCCGGCTACCTGTTCAACATGGGCCGGCAGGAATCCGTCATCGACCGCTTCTACCTCGGCGGGGACAATCTGCGCGGCTTTGAGATCGGCGGCGCCGGTCCGCATGTCGTCAATGCCGACGGATCGGTCGATTCCGTCGGCGGGCGCTTCATCTACACGCAATCGAGCGAGTTGCGCTTCCCGCTGCCGCTGCCACAGGACCTGGGGCTCTCCGGGCGCGCCTTCGTGGATGTCGGCTCGCTATCGCAAGGCTCGT
This sequence comes from Acetobacteraceae bacterium, assembly GCA_039938035.1. Lineage (GTDB taxonomy): Bacteria > Pseudomonadota > Alphaproteobacteria > Acetobacterales > Acetobacteraceae > DATFDN01. The sequence continues at coordinate 3,564 of JBDTFI010000566.1, forward strand.
TCGAATCGGCGAATTGCCAGGGTGCCCCGAACGGGGTATGCCCCCCCGTCTTCCAGTCTGCGGCGCCGCGGGTCGGGGCGGGCGTCGGCGTATCGTGGAAGACGCCGTTCGGCCTTATCAACATCGATTTGGCCCCGTTCGTCGTCAAGCAGAAATTCGACCAGACGCAGATCTTCCGGTTCAGCTTCGGCACGAGGTTCTAGTGACACCCACCTGCTTTTCTCGCGCCCTGCTTCTGGCGGGCGTTGTGCTTTTTATCGGCCAGCAGGCGATCGCCCAAGGGGCCAACGGCGGCAACAACCCCGCCTGGTTCATCCCGGGCCAATCACCCGCCGGCGCACCGGGGGCGGCGCACCCGGCGGCGCGCCCTCATGCAGCGGCCGCCAGATCAGCCGAACCCGCCCCCGGGTCGGAGTCTGAGGGGCTCGCCGCCGGCGCGCCCGGAGCGGAGGCGCCCCCGCCGCCGGTGCAAGCTCAACTTCCGCCTGCGCCGGCGATTCCCGAGGTAGCGCGTGGGTCGATGCCGCCGGCGGCAGTGATTGGCGTGCTGTCGATCCCTGACGTGCTGCGCGCCTCGGTGGCCTATCGGGAGGCCGACAAGACGATGGCCGATCGGCGCCAGAAGCTGAACGAGGACGCGCAGAAGGAGCAGGTGACCTTACGCGACCTCGGCCAGGGGCTCGGTAATGACCGGAGCAAGCTGTCGGCCGACCAGATTCGTACGCGGGAACGGGAGCTGCAGGACCGTATCACCGAGTCGCGGCGCAAGTTCAGCGAACGCGGTCGGGTCATCCAGGAGGCTAGCCAATACGCTCTGGCGCAGATCGAGCGTACGTTGAGCGACGTGGTGCAGCGCGTGGCCGCCGCACGCGGCATGAACCTCGTGCTTCAGCGTGCCGAGGTCGCTTTGAACCAGGGTGATTTCGACATCACCGCGCAGGTCGCCGATCTTCTCAACAAGACGTTGCCGACCGTGCTGATCCCGCCGGACGGGGTCGAGCCTGGCACTCTGCCGGCGGTGGCCTCGACGACGCCGCCCGGTGCAACCCCGGCCGCGACGACGGCGCCCGCTCCGCACAAATCGACTCCGGCCAGCCATCCGGTGCAGCATCGCTGAACGCGGAGGACGGGTGACGCGCGATGGCGACCCGCCGCCCGGCGACCCGCGGTTCTTCGTCCGGACGGGCCCGCACGCTCTGGCCGCGATCGCCCACGTTGCGGATGGGTCGGTGGGCGTGGATGACGGACGCAGGCTATCGGGTCTCGCGCCGCTGGGCATAGCGGGGCCGACGGACGTCAGCTATCTCGACAACCGCCGCTATGCCGCTTCCCTGAGCACGACCCGCGCGGGCGCGGTGCTGGTGGCTCCCGACGCCGCCGGGCGAGTGCCGGCCGGCACCACCGCGATCGTCTGCGCGGAACCGGGCCTCGGCTGGGTCAGGGTGGCGGCGCTGTTTCACCCCTTGCCGCCGGTGGGGGCGGGCGTGCATCCCTCCGCGGTGGTCGACCCGACGGCCCGTGTCGATCCCGGCGCCGAGATCGGCCCACTCGTGGTCGTCGGCGCCCGCGCCGAGATCGGCGCGCGCTGTCGTATCGGGCCGGCGGCGGTGATCGGCGAGGGCGTGGTGCTCGGCCCCGACTGCCGGGTGGGCGCGCACGCGAGCATTAGCCACGCGCTGCTCGGCGCGCGGATCGTCGTCCATCCGGGCGCGCGGATCGGCCAGGAGGGGTTCAGCCTGGTCGCCGCGACCGATGGTCCCCGCACGCTGCCGCAGCTTGGGCGCGTCATCGTGGGCGACGACGTGGAGATCGGCGCCAACACGACGATTGACCGTGGCGCGCTGTCCGACACCGTGGTCGGCGCCGGCTCGCGTCTCGACAACCTTGTGCAGATCGGCCACAACGTACGCCTCGGGCGTTGTTGCGTGATCGTGGCGCAGGTCGGGATTTCCGGATCGACCGTCCTGGAGGACTTCGTGACCATCGGAGGTCAGGCGGCGACGGCGGGGCATCTGCGGATCGGCGAGCGGGCACGGATCGGCGCCCAGGCCGGCGTCATATCGGACCTGCCGCCGGGCGCCGAGGTGCTGGGATCGCCAGCCCAGCCGGTGCGTGCATTCTTCCGTCAAGTCGCGTTGCTGCGCCGACTTGCCCGCGCGAGTCGAAACGAGGCGCCGGAGGGGAAGGGCACCGGCTGAGTGATGGATGCGACTGCCACGCCAGGACCGATCGAGGCCGACGCGCTCCCCACGGGCGCCGACATCACCCGCATCATGGAGGCGATCCCGCACCGCTATCCGTTCCTGATGATTGATCGCGTGCTCGAGATCGTGCGCGATCGATCCGCTGTCGGCGTGAAGAACGTGTCGATCGACGAACCGTTCTTCCAAGGGCACTTTCCGAAGCACCCGGTCATGCCCGGCGTACTGATCATCGAAAGCATGGCGCAGACCGCCGCGGTGCTGGTCGTCGAAACCCTGGGCATCCAGTCCGCCGGCAAGGTTGTGTATTTCATGTCGATCGAGGGCGCGAAGTTCCGTCGCCCCGTGATCCCCGGCGATCAGCTCCGCATCCACGTGAGCAAGCTGCGCCATCGCGGGAACGTGTGGAAATTCCGCGGGATCGCACGCGTGGACGGCATCACTGTCGCCGAGGCGACGTACGCGGCGATGATAAGGGATCGATCCGGTTGACGTGGTCCGATAAGCCAATCGATACAATCTGTTACAACGCGCTGCACGTAACACGCGGCAACAATGATTGAGTGGCCGCCTCGATGCCGCGCGCCTAGCGTGGCTCGATCGGTTACCGTACAAAGGCTCGTTGCATGGATGCCCTGACTGCCAATTTCGAGCCGCGATCGACGGATACCGCCGTTCATCCGACGTCGATCGTCGCGCGCGGTGCGGAACTCGGTCTTGGCGTGACGGTCGGACCGTTCTGCACGATCGGCTCGAACGCGATCGTCGAGGATGGCGCCCGGCTGGTCTCTCATGTCGTGGTGGATGGCCACGCGCGCATCGGCCGCGACGTGACCCTGTTTCCGTTCTGCACGGTGGGACTGGAGCCGCAGGACCTGAAATACCGGGGCGAGCCGACACGCTGCGAGATTGGCGCCCGCACGCAGGTCCGCGAGCATTGCACGATCCACCGCGGCACCTCGACCGGGCGCGGCGTCACCTCGATCGGCACCGACTGCATGCTGATGGCGGTCGCGCATGTCGCGCACGACTGCGCGATCGGGAGCCACGTCATCATCGCCAACAATGTCGTGATGGGCGGCCATGTCGCGATCGCCGATCACGCGGTGATCGGCGGCGCGGCGGCGCTGCATCAATATGTGAGGATCGGCCGCGCCGCGATGGTGGGCGGCGTTTCGGGCGTGGAGGCGGACGTGCCTCCGTTCGCGAGCGTCATGGGAAACCGCGCCCGCCTCGCCGGCCTGAACGTCGTCGGTCTGAAACGCCGTGGCTTCGACAAGACCCAGATCCAGCAGCTCCGCGCCGCCTATCAGACGTTGTTCGGCGAGGATGGCGTGTTCGCCGAGCGCCTCGCCGCCACACGCGCGCTGCATGGCGCGAATCGCCTGGTGGCCGAGCTGCTTGCCTTCATCGACGCGCCAAGCCATCGCGGCATGATCCGCGCCGCGTCCGGAGGCAAGCCGTGCCCGACCTGATGGTGCGAGCGGTCACGGCCGAGGACCATGATGCCTGGATGCCGCTATGGCGCGGCTATCAGGCATTCTATCGCGTGGATATCCCGGCCGAGGTATCGGCGGTCACCTGGACGCGCTTTCTCGACCCGGCGGAGCCGATGTGGGGCGCGCTCGCCTTCGATGGCACCCGCGCGGTCGGGATGGTGCATTGGCTCACCCACCGCTCCTGCTGGACGATCGGTGATAATTGCTACCTGCAAGATCTGTTCGCCGCACCCGACATCCGGGGCAAGGGCATCGGGCGGCGGCTGATCGAGCATGTGTACGCCGCCGCTCGTGGGATGAATTGCGCCCGCGTGTACTGGCTGACGCACGAGACCAACAGCAATGCGATGCTGCTGTACGACCGCATCGCGGAGAAATCGGGCTTCGTGCAATACCGGAAGGCGCTGGGCTAGGCCCTTTTACCTCTCCGACTCTTG
>JBDTFI010000567.1:0-4200 GCA_039938035.1 Acetobacteraceae bacterium
CGTAGACATAGATCGTCGCTTCCGGCACGGTGGCGCGGAACGCGGCGATGACGCGTGAGACGGCGGCTTCCTCGTTGAAGCACGGGATCAGAACGGCAACGCGCGGGCCGGCGGCACCGAAGGACGGGCGACGGGCGAGCGGCGCCGCCGCCGCCGGGTCGGCGAGCCGCGTACGTGCTTTCTCCAGCCCGGCGTTCATTTCGGTCAGTAGGCGTTCCTCATGCTGAGCACGGCGAGAAGCGTGCGCGCGAGTACCGCGATGTCGAGCCAGACGGTCCAACCGCCGATGTATTCGAGGTCGCACTGCACGCGCCGGACGATCTTCTCCTCGGTGTCGGTCTCCCCACGCCAGCCGCGCACCTGCGCGAGCCCGGTCATGCCCGGGCGTACCCGGTGACGCGCCGGATAGGCGGGGACCACCGCCTCGAACGGACGCCCGGCGGCGCAGGTGCCCGGCGCGTGCGGGCGCGGCCCGACCAGTGACATGTCCCCGGCCAGCACGTTGAAGAGTTGCGGCAACTCATCGAACGAGGCGCGTCTCAGGACGGCGCCGAAGCGGGTCACGCGGGCATCGTTGCGCGTCGCCTGCCGGAGGCCAACCGGCTCGGCCGCCGCGCGCATCGTGCGGAACTTGAGCATCTGGAACTCCCGCCCGGCGAAGCCGACGCGGCGCTGGCGGAACAGGATGGGGCCGGGGCTGTCGAGGCGTATCCACGCCGCGATCAACAGCATGAGCGGGGCGAGCACGGCCAACGTCGCGATCGCGATAACGACATCCTCGAAGCGCTTGACCATCGCGCGCCAGCCGGAGAGTGCCGGCGCCGCGAGCCAGGCCGATGACGGGGCGGGAAGTCGCGTCGGCGACGGCGGGCGTTGCGGGCGGGTGCGGACCGGGGCGCGCGCCTCCGCCGCCCGTTCCATCATCACCTGCTCGCCCGTCTGACCCATGCGCGCGCCCTTCTGGCTGGGGGCCGCGCGGCTGGCGGCCCTCGCGCGCTGTTATGCGGAGCGAACGGTCACCATCGGGTTAATCGCGTGGGCGTTACGTCGAGACGTGCTCCAGCACCGCGCGGGACTGCCTGATCCCCATGAAGCGGATCAGCAGCGCGGGGACGAGTGCCCCGGGGATCACGATCCAGAGGATCCATCCGAGATGGTTGGGGCCGAGAATATACAGCGGCCCCAGAAGCGTCACGCCTGCCCAGCCGCCGAGATGACCGATCCCGTCGGTCCAGGCGAACGCCATCGAGCGAATGCGGGTCGGGAAAGCAACCGCCGTGTAGTTGTACAGATTGAACAGCCACAGCCCGGTGCCGATCCGGCTGATGACATAGCAGATCGCGACGACGGACAGGTTGGGAACCAGCCACGCCACGATCCAGGACAGGCTGAACACCACACCCATCAGGAACAGCACGTTGCGCCGTTCGACGGTTTCCCCGAAGCGGGCGTTGACGAGGAAGGCGACGAACAGCACCGCGTAGGCGACGGCGATGGTCAGGAAGACGAAATGCGCCGAGCCGCCGTGATCGACCATGTACACGGCGGCGAACGCGCCGACGCCATAGATCAGGCCCGAGTAGCCGAGCGTCCAGCACACGATGAGAACCAGCACCCGGCCGCGATACCGCGGGTTGGTGAACAACTCCCGCCAGGCGCCCTGCCCGGCCATCACGACGGTGCGCTGATCCGCCGGGTCGGGTGGCGGAAGCGGCGCGCCGCTGGCAAGCTGACAGCGCCGCTCGTACTCGGCCATGACGTCGTCGGCCTCCGCCTGACGCCCATGCGCCTCCAGCCAGCGCGGCGATTCCGGCAGCCGCCACCACAGCAGCGGCAGCAGGATCACGATCTCGATCGCCGCGCTCACCCACAGGAAGAGCTGCCATCTTCCGGGGATCCAGGCGAACGCAAGCAGGTTCACGCCGACCGCGACCAGCGCGGTCACGCCTTGCGAGGTGAGCAGCACCCTGTTGCGGACCAGCGGCGAGGTCATCTCCGACAGGTAGACCGCGTGCGTGGCGACGATCCCGCCAACGCCCAGCGTGCTGAGCACCGACAGCACCACCATCGGCCAGAACGCGGTGACGTAGGCGAACGGCCAGATGCCCATGCCGCCGAGCAGGGCCGAGAGCAGGATGGCGGGCCGGCGGCCGTGCCGGTCGGCGACCCAGCTCATGATGTAGGCGCCGAGCAGGACGCCGAGGCCGACCTGCAACGCCTGGATCACCGAATACTGGACGACGGTGATGATGTGGTTGGGGCGCCAGACGAAGGGGTAGAGTCGGGCGCCGATCCCGTCGGTGTCGAAGATGATGAATCCCCAGGTGACCTCGACAAGGATCGCGAGTTCCCACTGCACCCGGGTCAACGGCAGGCGGTCGACGCGGGCCGCGACATGGCCGGCGATTCCGCGGGTACTATCCGCCATCCGACACTCCTCCCGTCATCGCGTGCCCCTTCGCGGGGTCTGCTCGCCACGTGAACGATGGAACGGCCGCCCTCGATGTGTCAAACAGTTCGGATGCGGTTCCTGCCGTTCTCTTTCACGCGTGGCTCAACTCTGGCGCTGCTCGCGCGCGCGGCATCCGAGGACCCGCGACGGCGCTGCATCTGTCCCTATTGCGGCGGCGTCGTGCCAATCCGCCCAGAGATCGCCCGGCAGACCGTGCGCTGCCCAAGTTGCTGGCGTCGGCAGCGGATCACGGCGGGGACGGAGGCGTTGGCCCGGCTGTCTCCGGATGCGCTCACAAGCCTGCGGCGCACGACCGCATGGGTCCGGCGCTGGCCGGGAAAAACCGGAGGATAGCCCGCCCGTCGGCTCCCTCACACCCCCAGATGCGTCTTCATCAAGCCCGGGTCCGCCTGCAACCCGGCGGGTGTCCCCTGCCACACCACATGGCCGTTGTTCACCACGTACACCCGATCGGAGAAGCTCAGCGCCGCGACGACGTTCTGCTCGACCACCAGGATCGTGCGGCCCTGCGTCGCCAGCTCCCGCGAAATCCGCACCAGGTCGCGCACGATCAGCGGCGCCAGCCCCTCGAACGGTTCGTCGAGCAGGATGATCCGCGCGTCGCGGATCAGCGCCCGCGCGATCGCCAGCATCTGCTGTTCGCCGCCCGACAGCTGCCGCCCGCCGGAGCGCCTTCGCTCCTTGAGGCGCGGGAAGAACTCGTAGACCCGATCGAGGCTCCACGCCTTCTCCGCGGTCAGCGCGGCGAGGCGCAGATTTTCCTCGACCGTGAGCTGGCCGAAGATCGCCCGATCCTCCGGCACCAACTGCATGCCCATGCGCGCGATCTCGTACGGCGGCTTGCCCTGGATCTCGTGGCCGTCGAGGCGGACGCGTCCGGTTTTCGGCGCAAGCACCCCCATGATCGAGCGCAAGGTCGTGGTCTTGCCGGCGCCGTTGCGCCCGAGCAGCGCCACCACCTCGTTGCGGCCGACCTCCATCGAAACATCGAACAGGATGTGGCTGTCGCCGTAAAATGTGTTGATCGCCTCGATCTCAAGCAGGCTCATGCGCGTGCAGCCCTCCCAGATAGGCGGCCTGCACCGCGTCGTTGGCCTGGATCTCCTCGGGCGTGCCCTCGGCGAGCAACATGCCTTCCTGCAAGACAGTGATCCGCTCGGCCACTTCGAAGACCGCGTCCATGTCGTGCTCGACGATCACCAATGTGCGGGTCCGGCCGATCTCGAGGATCAGGGCGCGCGTCGCGATCCGCTCGGCCGGGCTCATGCCGGCCAGCGGCTCGTCCAGCAGCAGCACGTTGGGACCGGTCGCGAGCGCGATGCCGATCTCGAGGCGGCGCTTCTCGCCATAGGGCAGGATCGTCACCGGCACGTTGGCGCGATGGGTCAGTCCGACCGTCTCGATCGCCGCCTCGACCTGACGCTCGACATCGGCGATCGAATTCGACGCGCGCAGGACGTCGGGACGGAACTGTCCGCGCCGGCGGGCCAGCGCGGCGACGCGCAAATTCTCCTCGACGGTCATGTTCAGAAACAACTGGTTGAGCTGGTTGCTCTTGCCGATGCCAAGCTGCGCGACGCGCGTAACGCCCAGACCCGTCACCCGGCGGCCGAACAGCCGCACCTCCCCCGCGGTCGGCGTCACCTCGTCGAGCAGCATCTTGAACAGCGTGCTCTTGCCGGCGCCGTTCGGCCCGATCACCGCATGGATGGAGCCGGTGCGGACCG
>JBDTFI010000568.1:0-3816 GCA_039938035.1 Acetobacteraceae bacterium
GGCGGCCGTTGACCAGCAGCGTGACCGGAGCGTGCGGGTCCGCCGATGCCGGCTCCGCCGTCGCGACCGGCGCGCGCTCGGCGCGTGCCACGATCGGCAACAGGGCAAGCCCAGTCGCGGTGCCCCCAAAAGACCGCGTCGCGTTACACGGCTTTCAGCCATGCCTGGCTCCCCTGCCTCAATCTGACAATAGACAGTAGGAGCTTCAGGCGTTGCCGCCGCTCATGATGTCGTGAACGTTATTCCGCCAGTGCCCGCATCTCGGCGAAGAGATCGGCCTTCGCCTCGAACCCGATGCCCGGCAGGTCGGGCAGCACCACATGGCCGCCCTCGACGCGGGTACCGTCGGGGAAGCCGCCATAGGGCTGGAAGACCTCCGGATAGCTCTCGTTGCCGCCGAGGCCCAGGCCGGCGGCGATGGCGAGCGACATCTGGTGCCCGCCATGCGGGATGCAGCGCCGCCACGACCAGCCGGCGTCGGTCAGCATCGAAAGCGTGCGTTGATACTCGCACAACCCGTAGGACAGCGCGCAGTCGAATTGCAGCCAGTCGCGGTCCGGGCGCATTCCGCCGTACCTGATCAGGTTGCGCGCATCCTGGTGACTGAACAGGTTCTCCCCAGTCGCCATCGGGCCAGGATGGAATTCAGCCAGTGCCGCCTGAAGCTGGTAGTCGAGCGGGTCGCCCGCCTCCTCGTACCAGAACAATGGATAGTCACGCAGCATCTTCGCGTAGGCGATCGCGGTCTCCAGGTCGAAACGCCCGTTCGCGTCGACCGCCAGTTCGGCATCGCCCTCGATCGCCGCCAGGACCGCCTCGATCCGGCACCGGTCGTCGTCGAGCGGGTCGCCGCCGATCTTCATCTTCACCACGGTGTAGCCGCGCTCGACATAGCCGCGCATCTCCGCGCACAGCGCGGCCAGGTCCTTCCCGGGATAGTAGTAGCCGCCAGCGGCATAGACGAACACGCGCGGATCGGCTTCTCGCCCATGTCGTTCGGCCAGCCAGCGAAACAGCGGCTTGCCTTCGATCTTCGCCGCCGCGTCCCATACCGCCATGTCGAGCGTACCGACCGCGACGGAGCGATCCCCGTGTCCCCCGGGCTTCTCGTTCTTCATCATCGCGGTCCAGATGCGGTCTGGATCGAGGTTGGCGTCCCCATCATCCATCAACGCCGCCGGATCGGCGTCGAGAATGCGCGGTGCGAACCGCTCCCGGATCAACCCGCCCTGGCCGTAGCGGCCGTTGGAGTTGAAGCCGTAACCAATCACCCGCTTGCCGTCGCGCACCGCGTCGGTGACGACCGCGACCAAGCTGACGGTCATCTTGCTGAAATCGATGTAGGCGTTGCGGATGTTGGAACTGATCGGGCGGGTGATCTCGCGGACGTCGATGATGCGGACGGACATGCTCAGCCTCGTGTTGCAAGCAGCGGCTCCAGCTCGTCTAGCACGCGACACGCGAAGTCGCGCCACGCGCTCGCGGCGTCCACGCCGGCCACCGCCGGCGGCGGGGCGTCGATGAAACGGACCAACGCGGTGGCGATGCTGGCGGCGTCCGGCTCGCACAGCGTGGCCAGTGGCTCGGCGCCGAGCTGCTGGACCAGACCGCCGACCCGGGTGGACAGCACGAAGCGTCCGGCGGCCAGCGCGGCGGCGGCGACGCCGCTTTGGCTCGCCTCGCGATAGGGCAGCACGAGCAGATCGGCCCACGCGATCAGGGCGCCGATCTCGCTTTCCTCCACCCAACGGTTCTCGACCGCGACATCAGGCAGGGCGCGCAACGCATCGAGCGTGGCGCTCTCCGGCCCCTGGCCGATCACCCGGACGGTCATTTCGCGCTGGCCGAGCCGGGCCAGCGCCTCGGCCAGCAGGTCGAGGCCCTTGTACGGCAGCAGGCGCCCGAAGCTGAGCACGCGAAGTGGACCACCATGCGCGCACGGCGGCGGAGCGTCCCCGAAGGCGAAGGGCGGATGGCCGGCGCGTACCACCGTCACACCGGGACGCAAAACGCCTTGGGCGCGCAGCCGATCGCCCACGTGGTCGGACAGCGCGATGACGCCGTCGGCGCGGCGGATCAGCGCGCGATTGAGGTGGAACAGGAACGGGGTGGCGTCGCCTGGATGCGGGTCGGCGTCATGCACCACCACCGCCATCGGGACCCCGGCCCGGCGCAACGAGGCCGCCATCAGCAGGTCGAGCGGGCCGGGCATGGCGCAGACCGCGATCGCCGGTGCGGTCCGGCGCAGCCATCGCGTGGTGCGCGCGACGAAAACCGGCGCCAGCGAGGCGCGCCATGCGAGGCTGGACACGCCCGCATAGAGCGGCAAGGCGAGATCGCAGCGCGGTGGGTCCCTGCCGCGCAGGATTTCGGCCCCCGACGACAGCGCGAGCATCGCCTCGATCCCCGGCACCGCCGCGAACCCTCCCGCCAGGCAGGCCGCGAAGCGCGGGCCGCCGCCGCGCCGTCCCCACTGCCAGACCAGGATCCTCACGTCGCCAGCCCGAGGGAGCGCACGGCATCCGCCAGCGCCGCGCTGCCGAGGCGGGCTTGCGCGGCGGCGCGCCCGGCGGCGCCCAGGCGCGCGCGCAACGCCGGGTCGTCGGCCAGCCGCCGCAACCAGTCCGCCGCCCGCGCGATGTCGGGTTCCGCCCACACCGCGCCGGCCACCGCGTAAACCCCGCGCGGATCGCGCGCCGCCACGAGGCGATAGCCGACCAGGGCGGCGCTGGTGTCGTCCATGAAAGTCATGTTGCCGGACCAGCCGGTGGCGACGACGGGGCGGCCGAGCAGCATCGCCTCAGCAGGTAGCAGTCCGAACCCCTCGCTTCGGTGCAACGACAGGACGATGTCGGCGGCGGCGGTTAGCGCGAACGACTCGGCGGCGGGGAAAATGCGCGTCTCCAGCCGGATGTTCGGCGCGTCCGCCACAGCGGCGACAAGCCGCGCGAAGTCGTCCGGCGCATGCGCGGGATTGCCGACCTTGAGCACGAGCAGCCGATCCGCCCGCTCGGCGAACGCCGCGCGAAACGCCGCTATCGCCGCCAACGGATTCTTCCGCTCGAACGATGACGCGAGGTTGAACCCGACCAGCACGATGACCGCATCCGCCGGCAAGCCGAACGCCGCGCGATCCATCGCCGCGGGAACCGGCGGGGCCGCCGCCAGCGGATGCGGGACGGTCCGCACCCGCCCGTCCAGAAGCGGTGCGAGCGCCGCCGCGGTGAAGTCCGACGGCGCCCACGCCTCATGGACGAAACGCGCGCCGATCCGCCACTCCGGCCCGACCACTGGCAGCTCCCACGCCCAGTAACCGACAACACGCCGTCCGCGCACCAGCGCGCGGGGCAACCGCGCGAGGACCATCGGCAACATCGGCGCATTGACGTGCAGCACCAGCGCCGCGTCTTGAGGCGGCTGCGTCTTCGCCGCTACGAACGCCATGTCGGCTTCATGCGCCGGCAGCAGCGCGCCGATGTCGAGCGGCCAGTTCGGAATGCCCAGCGTGTCGAGCGCCCGCACCATCAACCGCGCGCTCTCTCCAAGCCCCGAGGCGCGCGTCAGCTCTCCGGCGACGATCACCCCACCATTCGCGGCGGGCGTCGGATGGGCGATGCGCGGCGCGAGCAACGCGGCGGCGCCGACGAGCAGTCGGCGGCGTGGGGCGGCGGGAAGAACGCGCCATGCGTGATGAAACCACGGAAGGGCGGTCATGCGATCCTGTGCGGGAGAGTGTCGCCACGCCGGCCGGCGGTTGCCGCTCCATGCGATCGGTATAAGGTGCGGCGATGCCCGACACCACCGCGCTCGCCAACC
>JBDTFI010000569.1:0-4014 GCA_039938035.1 Acetobacteraceae bacterium
GCGAGCGGGTAGCCGAGCGCGGCCATCGAGGCGGCATCCAGCCCGCCTCCGCCCGGCGGCTCGAAATTGCCTCCCGTCAGCTGTCCGCCGCACTCGAGCAGATGCCCGGCGACGAGCGCGCCGGCGCGCAGCGCGTCGGACACGCCGCCGGCGGCGAGCACCGGGGCGGCGAACAGAGCGGAATCGGCGACACGCCCGGACAGCACCATGTCCGCGCCCTGCGCGAGCGCCGCTGCGATGCCGTCAGCGCCGAGATAGGCATGGGCGCCGATGAGCTTGCCCTCGATCGGCACCTCCCAGGCGACCTGCTCCGAGATCGCGGCGACATCATCGCCGAACAGGGCCGCGACCCGCATTCCGCCGTGGCCAAGCTCCGAGGCGAGCCGCGCGGCCGCGCGCGCGGCCGCCGCCGGGTTCGCGGCCCCGAGGTTGGAGATGATCCGGCATCGGCCGGCTGCCGCCGGAATGAGCGGGGCCAGCCGCCGGCGCAGCCGCGGATCGGCGCCCCCGTCGGGTGAGGCCGCCCGCGCGCGCAACGCCGCGACCAGCGTGCGCTCGGCGAGACACTCCAGCGCGATCGCGTCCACTTCGCCGGACGCGGCGAGCGCGACGGCGGGTTCGATGCGGTCGCCGGCGAACCCGGCGCCGGAGCCGACCGTGCAGACCGGGCGGGTCACAGGCCCATATAGGCGCGCTGCACATCGGCATCGCCGAGCAGCACCGACCCATCCCCCGTCTTCACGATCTCACCGCGCTCCATCACGTACCCGCGCCGGCTTATCTCCAGCGCCTCCGCCACATTCTGTTCTACCAGAAGCACCGTTATTCCTTTCCTGGAAACCAGCTCCTGCACCATGTCGAAGACACGCTCGACCATCAGCGGCGCAAGCCCGAGTGACGGTTCGTCCAGCATCAGCAGCTTCGGCAGGCTCATCATCGCCCGGGCGATCGCCACCATCTGCCGCTCCCCCCCGGACAGCCGCCCGGCGAGCTGGTCGCGACGCTCGGGCAGCAACGGAAAGAGATCCATCATCTCCTGAAGGCTCTGGTCCATTCGACGCCGTGCCTCGGTGTGGTAGGCCCCAAGTTGCAGGTTTTCCAGGACGGTCATGAACGGAAAGAGCCGGCCGCCCTCAAGCACCATCACGAGGCCACGCGCCACCGTACGATGCGCGCTCTCGCGCGTGATGTCGGTGCCGGCGAACCGCACGCGCCCGCTGCGCACCGCCAGATGACCCGAGACCGTCAGCAGCAACGTGCTCTTCCCGGCCCCGTTCGCCCCGACCAGGGAGACGATCTCGCCCGGTTCGACGTGCAGGCTGACGCCGTGCAGAACCGGGATATCGTCGTATCCCGATGTGACGGCCTCGACATCCAGCAGCGCGGTCATGTCCGTCGCCGCCCCACATAGGCCTCGACGACCTGGGGCGAGGAAAGGATCTCCTCAGCCCGCCCCTCGGCGATCATCGCGCCGTGATCCAGCACGATCACCCGTTCGGCGAAGGCGCGCACGACCTTCAAATTGTGCTCGATGACAAGGAAGGTCAGGCCGCGCGCGTTGAGCTGCCGATAGAGGTCGATCGCTCGGGTAACCTCGCTGGGATTGAGCCCCGCCATGACCTCGTCGAGGAGGATCAGCTCGGGATCCATGGCGAGCGCGCGCGCCACTTCGAGACGCCGGCGCTCGCTCAGCGTGAGTTCGCCCGCCTTCCGCCGCGTGCGGTCGAGTAGCCCCACCTCCTCCAGCACCAGCATGGCCTTCTCTTCCGCTTGCCGCAGCGCGCGCAGGCGCGCGAATGCGCCGACCATCGCGTTTTCGAGCACGGTGAGATGGATGAGCGGCTTGGCGATCTGGAAGGTCCGGCCCATGCCAAGCTGCGCGCGTTTGTGCGGCCCCAGTCGATTGACGATCTCGCCACGGAACCTGATCTCGCCGCTGCTGGGTGCGAGCTGACCGGTGAGAAGGTTGAACAGCGTTGTCTTTCCCGCGCCATTCGGTCCGATGATGCTAACCATCTCCCCCTTGCCAACGTCGAAGGAGACGTCGTCGACCGCGAGGAGTCCGACGAAACGCTTCGAGGCGCCGTGCACGGAAAGGAGCGGGTCGGTCATCGCCGCCACCGCGCCAGCGCCCTGGCGAGGTCGGTCGCGGCGCCGGCGATGCCGCGTTTGAGGAAGAGTGCCGCCAGAACCATGATGATCCCGAGGACGACAAGATCGGCGCCGGGCCATGCATTGGCGAGGCTCCCGCGCAAGTAGTTTTCCAGCGGTACGATCAACGCGGCGCCGAGGATCGGGCCGATGAGGGTTCCGATCCCGCCGATCAGTGCGAGCAGCGCGAAGCGCACGCCGACATCGGACAGCGTGAACACGGTAGGCGGGTCGATGAAGCGGATGTACATGACGAACAGGCCGCCGCCGATCGCGGTCAGGGCGGCGCTGATCGCCATTCCCTGAAGCTTCGCGGCCAGCACGTTGATGCCGGCGGCGCGGGCGGCGTCCTCATCCTCGCGCAGCGCGAGCAGCGCGTATCCCAACCGGTCGCGCCGGAGCAGCAAGGCGACCGCGGTGACCAGGACGAGATAGGCGAACATCAAGGCGGCGTAGCGCCAGCGTTGGAGAAAGATCATGTTGGCGAACCCGGCGCGGAACGGGATCAGAATGCCGCGCGGTCCGTTGGTCGGCCAGTCCAGGTAGTTCACCAGCACAAACGCGACCTGGTTGAACGCCATCGTCGCGATCGCGAAGAACGGCCCGCGCAAGCGGAAGGCGGGCCAGGAGATCAGGACGGCGACGACGGTGGCGAGCGCGATCGCCGGCACGAGGCCGAGCCATGGCGAGACCGCCGCGTCGGTGTAGAGGATCGCCGTCACATAGGCGCCGATGCCGAAGAACACGCCGTGCCCGAGCGAGAACTGCCCGCCGAAGCCGCCGATGATGTTCCAGGCCCCGGCCAGCGCGGCCATCAGGTAGGTGAAGGTGACGATGTCCAGCCAGTAGTTGTTGTGGAGCGCCAGCAGCGTCGGCACCAGGACGAGGGCCATGCCGGCCACGAACTTCGCCGCCACGCGGCCGCCGCTTTCGATGACCTGGAGATGCCGCGGTCGTGCCGGGAGCACGGCGATCGGTCGACCCGACGCGAGTGTGGGGGCGGATCGGCTGCTATTGCTGGGTACGGAAGCCCACCTCCTCGGCGCCGATCTGCCCTAGCAGCCCAGCGGGACGCAGGATCAGGACACCGATGAAAATGAGGAACCAGATCCCCTGGCGTAAGGCGGGATCGATGTAAAAGCCGGCGAAGGCCTCCACGACGCCGACCAGCAGACCGCCCATGTAGGCGCCCCACAGACTACCGAGACCGCCCAGCACCACCACGGCGAAAGCGGCCAGGATAAAGTTGCCGCCGATCCCGGGCGAAAGCGTGAAAATCGGCGCCAGCAGGGAGCCGGCGACTCCCGCCAGGGCAGCGCCCACGCCGAAGGTAATGAGGAAGACGCGCTCCACGTTGATGCCCATGGCGCGCGCCGCTCGTTTGTCCTGGATCACCGCGCGGACGGCCTTGCCCGCCATGGTGTCACGCAAGAGAATGTGCAGGCCTATGGTGATGGCGCTGAGCGCGCCGAACACGACAAGCCGCGCCACGTTGACGTTGACCCCTCCGGCGCCGACCACCTTGCGCGCGAATGGCCAGTCGATGCTCAGCGCCTGTCCCCCGGTGGCGCCGAGGACAAGGTTCTGGAACAGGATCACCAGGCCGAACGTGGCGAATATCTGCATCATCGGCTCGTCCTGCAGGGGCCGCAGGATCAGCCACTGCAAGATGACGCCAACGCCGAACATCGCGGGCGCGACGATCAGCACCGCGATGTAGGGGTTTATTCCGAGCGCGGCATAGGCCCAGTACGTGGCGTACATGCTCAGCATGACCAACTCGCCCTGGGCGAAGTTGACGATGCGCACGACCCCGAAAATCAGGTTCAGGCCAAGCGCGACCAGGCCGTAGATCCCGCCGAG
>JBDTFI010000570.1:0-4378 GCA_039938035.1 Acetobacteraceae bacterium
GGGCGGGGTGTCCGAGAAGGTGGCCGGGATCGCCGTGGTCACGACCGTGCCCTCGAGCGGATGCTCGCGCGTCTGGAAGAAGCCCGTCTCGCGCAGATAGGCGTCCTGAAGCAGGTCCGGCAGGCTGGCGGTCGCCCCGCACGGAATGTCGAGTTCGGTCAGGATCGCCAGCCACTCCGCCGTGGTACGCGCCGTCATCGCCTCGGTGAGCACCGCGTACACCGCATCGACGTTGGCCGTGCGCGCGGCGATGGTGGCGAAGCGGGAATCCTCGATCAGCGCCGGGCGGCCGATCGCGGCGAATGTCCGCCGCCATTGCTCGTCGCTGACGCAGATCACGCTGATATAGCCGTCCTTCGTCGCGTAAGGGCGCCGGTGCGGCGTTCGCATCCTCGGGTAGCCGAGGCCCAGCTCCGGCTGGTTGATGGTGGCACCCCAGAGATGTTCCACCAGCAGGAAATTCAGCATCGTTTCCAGCATGGGAACATGCACCGCCTGGCCGCGCCCGGTGCGCTCGCGGGCGAACAACGCCATGCCGATCATCGAGGCGAGCATCTGCCCGGCGAGCTTGTCGGCGGCGACCGTCGGCAGGTAGCGCGGGCCGTCCGGGCCGGCGTTCAGCGTCGCGACGCCGCTCATGCCCTGGATCAGATCGTCGAAGGCCGGCGCCTCGCGGCGCGTGCTGTCGGCGCGAAATCCCGTGGCGCAGGCGTGGATCAGCCGCGGATTGCGGGCCGCCAGCGGCGGATAGTCGAGACCGAGCCGAGCGGCCGCGCCGAGGCGCATGTTGTGGACGAACACGTCCGCCCCGTCGATCAATCGCCCCAGCGCGGCGCGCGGGCCCGGGCGCTTGAGGTCCAGCACCACGCTGCGCTTGTTGCGGTTCGCGTTGGCGAAATAGGCGCCCATTCCGGGCGTTCGGCCGGGGCCGATCTGGCGCGTGGCGTCGCCGACCGGCGCCTCGATCTTCACCACGTCGGCGCCCATGTCGCCCAGCGTCTGGGTGGCGAACGGCCCCAGGACCATGGTCGTGAGGTCGATCACCCGCACCCCGTCGAGCGGGCCTGACGTCTGCGTTTCGGTCATGGAAACCCTCCGGGCGCTCAGAGTGAGCCGATCGGCCATGCGAGGAAAGCCTTTGCCGGCGCGGCCCGCTTCCTCGATCCTGCCACGATGCAAGACGAGAGCATTGCGCCAGCCCGCGGCGGGGCGCGATCCACGCCGC
Organism: Acetobacteraceae bacterium; assembly: GCA_039938035.1. Classification (GTDB taxonomy): domain Bacteria; phylum Pseudomonadota; class Alphaproteobacteria; order Acetobacterales; family Acetobacteraceae; genus DATFDN01. The sequence continues at coordinate 1,226 of JBDTFI010000570.1, forward strand.
TGATCGTGGCGAGCGCGATGTTCATGGAGCAGCTCGACGGCACGGTGCTGGCGACCGCATTGCCGACGATGGCGCACGACTTCCACACCCGCCCGCTCAATATGAACGTGGCGCTGACCGCCTATCTGCTCACGCTCGCGATGTTCATTCCCGCCTCGGGGCGGATCGCCGACCGCTTCGGCTCGCGCACCGTGTTCCGCGCCGCGATCGGGGTGTTCACCTTGGGCTCGATCCTGTGCGGGCTGGCCTCCAGCCTGCCCTGGCTCGTCGCCGCGCGGATGCTCCAGGGGGCGGGCGGGGCACTGATGTCGCCGGTCGGGCGGCTGGTGATGCTGCGCGCCGTCTCCAAGGCCGAACTGGTGCGCGCCATGGCGTGGCTGATGATCCCGGCGACGATTGGGCCGATCCTCGGCCCGCCGGTCGGCGGCCTGGTCGTCACCTATCTGTCGTGGCGCTGGATTTTCTTCATCAACGTGCCGATCGGACTGATCGGCATGGTGCTGGTGAGCGTGTTCATCGCCGAGCACCGCGAGCCGCGCGTCGCCGGCGGCTTCGATCTCATGGGTCTCGCGCTGTCGGGCACCGCGCTGGCGTGCCTGATGTTCGGGATCGAGATGGCGAGCCGGGGCTTTGGGTCCGGAGCAACCGCCGGATGGCTCGTCGCGGTGGGGATCGGGTCGGCGGGACTGTACGCCAGAAGGGCACGCTGGCATCCGCGCCCAATCCTTGATTTCACGCTGATGCGGATCGCCACCTTTCGCCAATCCGTGCTGTCAGGCAGCTTCTCGCGCATCGCCGCCGGCGCGCAGCCGTTCCTGCTGCCGATGATGCTCCAGGTCGGCTTCGGCGACAGCGCCGCGCGCAGCGGGCTGATCACGTTCGCGACCTCCGTCGGGTCGTTGGCGATGCGGTTCGTCGCGCCGGCGCTGCTGCGTATTCTCGGCTTCCGCGCGGTGATGGTGTGGGTCGGCGCGGGCTCGGCGCTGCTGATCGGCGGCTGTGCCGCGTTGCGTCCCGGCTGGCCGCTGTTCGCCGTCTATATGTTGCTCGCACTGAACGGCTTCGTGCAGTCGCTGGTGTTCATGGCCTACAATACCATCGCCTACGCCGACATCCCGCGCCCGCGCATGAGTGCGGCGACCAGCTTCTACGCGACGTTCCAGCAGATGGCGCTTTCGATGGGGATCGCGGTGTCGGCGGCGGCGCTGGCGGGATCGGTCGCGCTGACCGGACACGCGGGATTGCAAACCGGGGACTTCACGGTGGCGTTCGTGGCGGTCGCGGGGATCGCGCTGCTGGCGCCGCTATCCTCGACGCAGCTGGACCGGGCGGCGGGCGCCGAACTTCGCGGCGTGCGCGTACGCGCGGGTGGGTGAGCGAGTCATGCCGAGTGCCGAAAGCTTCGACGCCGCACGGGCGTTTCGGGTTGCAATGACGGGAGAGGGTGTCAGTAAGGATTGTAGTGCGGCACCGGATACCAGTCGCGGGTCAGCGCATCCATGCTGCCCATCCCGAACAGCACGATCAGCCAGAACACGGCGGCGACCGCGAAGCCCTTGGCGACGGTCGGTGCGCGACCGAGATGCATGAACGCGAAGGCGATGGTCGCGACCATGACGGCGGCGAAGCACAGCAGCACCGGGCGGTTCGCCATCTCCATCCGCACGCCGCTGACCACGAACTCCGCCCCTGCGACGGCCATCAGGAACACCCAGACCAGCGTCAGCTTCACCAGCGAGCGCGTCACGGCATCCTCCCTATCAGGTAGATCAAGGGCCACAGCACCATCCACACGATGTCGACGAAGCTCCAGAATATCCCGACCACCTCGACCGGCGCGTGATAGGCCACGGTGAAATCCCCGCGCACCGCGCGGCGCAGCACGTAGGCGACGAGGCCGATGCCGGCGACCATGTGGGCGGCGTGCAGCACGGTGCCGATCCAGTAGAACGTCCAGAACAGCTTGGCTCCGCCCTCCAGCTCACCCTTGATCGGGAAGTCGGGGTCGTTGACCCAATTGTGCGAGTCGAAATCGAGGTGCCACTCATAGCCCTTCAGCATCAGGAACACGCAGCCCAGCGCGATCACCAGCGCAAGCGCCCAGGCCGTCAGCCGCGACCTGCCGGCCTGGATGAAGAGCAGCGCGCAGGCATAGACGAAGCTGCTGGTGACGAGGACGCCGGTGTTGACGCTGCCGATCCAGAGCACGGTGCCATGACTGCCGGCATCGAATCCCGCCTGGTTCCAGTAGCGGGCGTAGATCCAGGTCAGGATCAGGCCGCCGAAGAACAGGCACTCCTGCGCCAGGAACAGCCACATTCCGGCGATCGCGGTCTGCCCTTGCGCGAACAGACTCGAATACTGGAATTCCTGTTCGACGACGACGACGGGCTCAGCCATCTTGCCGCTGCTGCTCCAGCACCTCCGGCTCCTTGTAGTCGTAGGGTTGGGTGGTCACGATCGGCGTCACGAGGAAGTTGACCGACGGCGGCGGCGAGGCGGTCTGCCATTCGAGCCCCGTCGCGTCCCACGGATTGGCCGACGCCCGGGCGCCCTTGAGCAGCGACCACGGCAGATAGATCAGCGGCAGCAAATAGCCGAGCGCCAGGACCGAGGCGCCCGCCGAGGACATGACGTTCAGCACCTGGAATTCCGGCGGATAGGTCGCATAGCGGCGCGGCATCCCCGCCCAGCCGAGGACGAATTGCGGCGCGAAGGTCATGTTGAAGCCGATGAAGATGATGAGCGCCGCAGCCCGGCCCCACATCTCGGGATACATTCGTCCGGTGATCTTCGGCCACCAGAAATGCAAGCCGCCGAACAGCGCGGTCACCATCCCGCCCACCATCACGTAGTGGAAATGCGCGACGACGAAGTAGGTGTCGTGCAAATGCACGTCGGCCGGCAGATTGGCGACCCACAGCCCGGTCAGGCCGCCGATGGTGAACAACACGATGAAACCGAGGGCGTAGAGCATCGGCGCGTCGAACCGGATGTAGGCCTTGTGCATCGTGCCGACCCAGTTGAACACCTTGATCGCCGACGGCACGGCGACGACGTACGACATCAGCGAGAATACCAGCGCCGAGTACACCGACTCGCCGGAGACGAACATGTGGTGGCCCCAGGCGAAGAAGCCGATCACCGCGATCG
>JBDTFI010000571.1:0-3187 GCA_039938035.1 Acetobacteraceae bacterium
CATCTGCCGCGATGGTTCGTATAGCGTCTGAACCCAAGTTCATGGTGGGTCCAGCCGACCGAACGTCCATCACGAGGTGCAAAATGCTCGCGAAAGTTCTCAGGACCACCCTTCTCGCCGCCATCCCGCTCGCGGCGGGGCCGGCCGCCATGGCCGCGAATCTGGTGGTGGACGGCGGCTTCGAAGCGGATGCGCCCGGCAACTACTCGGCGCCAAACTACTTCTTCCACCTCGGCCCCAGCACGTTCGGCCCAGGCGGCGTCTGGCAGGTGAACAACGGCTTCGTGGGGATCGACGGGTTTGCCGTGCAGGCGCATTCGGGCACGAACAGCCTGCTCCTCGCCCCCGGCAATCCGCTGTTTCCGAGCGATCTGACCCAAACGCTAGCCACGACCCCCGGTACGCAATACCGGCTCAGCTTCTTCGCTGCCGCCGGCGGGGTCAACACGTTCAGCCTCAGCTTCGGCGGCGTCCCCGTCGCCGGCGCGCCGTCGAGCTTCCCCAGCACCATCCCGATGTTCGCGTCCGACTTCACCGGCTACTATATGCCGTACTCGTTCCTGGTGACGGCCAATTCGAACGCGAGCGTACTGGAGCTTGGCGGCACCTCGACCGACAATCCAGGAATGGGCCCGGACACCATCAACATCGACGACATCAGCGTTACCCCGGCCGCCGTTCCCGAACCCGCCGCGATCGCCCTGCTGGCGGCCGGCCTGTTGGGGCTCGGCGTGGTGCGCCGGCGCGCGCGGAACTGATCCCTACGCCGGAACCGGCGCGTCCTGGCGCAGCAACCCCTCGGCGCGCAGCTCCTGCCAGAGCGCCGAGGGGATCGGCAGGCGCATCAGCGCGGCGTTGGCATCGAACTCCTCGGCGTTGCGCGGCCCAGGGATGACCGCCGCCACCGCCGGATGGGCCAGCGGGAATTGCAGCGCGGCGGCGGCGAGCGGCACGCCGTGGCGATCGCACACCGCGCCCAGCCGGCGGGCGCGCTGGCGCAAATCCTCCGGCGCCGGGGCGTAATTCCAGGTGTCACGACCGGCGAGGATGCCGGAATTGAGCGGGCCCCCGACCACGATGGAAGTGCCGCGCTTCTCGCACAGGGGCAGCAGGTCATCGAGCGGGGTTTGCTCCAGCAGCGTATAGCGCCCGGCCAGCAGGAACGCGTCCCAATCGGCCCAGCCCATCGCGTCCATCAGCACCTTGGTCTCGTTCACGCCGATGCCGATGGCGCCGATCGCGCCGGAGGATTTCAGCGCGTCCAGCGCCTTACGCCCGCTGTCGCGCAACTGCGCCATGTAGCCGGCGTTGGCCTCGCCGTGCTGGTACTCGCCGACGTCGTGGACATAGAGAATGTCGATTCGCGACAGGCCGAGGCGCTGGATACTGTCCTCGAAGCTCCGCATGATTCCGTCATAGGTGTAGTCGTACTCGACCTCGAACGGCATCTCCGTCATCCAGCCGTCGTCGCGCTTCGCCGACGCGGCGCGCGGGCGAAGAAGCCGCCCGACCTTTGTGGACAGCACCCACCCGTCGCGGTCCTCGCCGCGCAATGCGTCGCCGACCCGGCGTTCCGAGAACCCGAGGCCGTAGAACGGCGCGGTATCGACATAGCGCACGCCCGCCGCCCACGCCGCCCGAACGATCCCCTGCGCCATCTCCTGCGTGATCTTCACCCGGTTGCCGCCCATCGTCGCCGTGCCAAGGCCGAGCGTCGTCACCTCGATCGCGGTACGGCCGATCTTGCGTCGCTGCCAGTCCGCCATGCTTGCGTCTCCTCCCGTGGATTACGGTAGCCACGGTCCCAGCACGTGGTCCGCATCGAACGTCAGGGCATCGAGCCCGGACGTATCCTCACCGCGATCCGCCATGTCATCCATCACGAGCCGACGTGCTCGGGCTTCCTCGTGGCTGATGATGTCGGGCAACTCCCGGCGCAGGCTGGGACTTGCCTCAATTATGTCCTCGATATCCGTCCGGACCCGGCGGATCGTGCTTCTCCAACTGTCGCGCGGATAGTCGGCCGGGGAGGCATGGAGTTTCATCAGATGTTCGATCACGGTACGGACATGGCTCGCCAGGCTGCGGCGCTCGGAGGCACCCAAGCTCTCGATCTCCTCGGCCACATGCTCCCAATCCACCCCCGCGTTGCTACGCTCCCGCGCCGCGGACCGAAGCGTCTCCGCCTGCCGCGCAGACCAGAGCGCGAAATCGGTCTGGTAAAGGTCGCTCATCGGGCCATCCTAACCGCTCCTCCCAGCCGGGGCACCCCCGTCATCGCCAGCCGCCGCCTCGCGGCGTGGCGATCCAGGCGGGGGGCACCGTGCGTGGCCGCCTGGATGGCCGCGCCGCTTCTCTCCTCGTCATGACGCTATCGTTCTTTAACCGCGTTTGGTCGACCAACGATAACGGGTACCAGCCTCGCGACGGAACTCAGTCCGCGACTCCAAGCACGAGCGCAAGCAAGCGGTTGAGCGCCAGCGTCTCCGGCTGACCGAGCCGCCCGATCGCTGGGCCGCACCGACTGCGCCGTACGGCGATGATCTTGTCGACCATCACCTGCGAGGGCGCCCGCAGGCCGGTCTCTGGCGTCGCCGGGACGGCGAGGCGGTAAATCGGCGCTTCGAGCAGGTTCGTGGTCAGCAGGCACACCAGCACGCTGTCGGTTTCGCCTAGCCAATCGGATTGCACCACGAGCGCCGGACGCGGCTTGCCGTAGTCGCCGCTGACGGCGACCGTGAGGAGCGTGCCGCGCTTCATTCCCTTTCGAGAAGGTCGAATGCCGCCGCTTCGATGAAGTCCAGCGCCTCGGCCTCGTCCGGCGAGCCGCGAAGCAAGGCGGCCTGCCGACGCGCCTCCTCGCGAAACCCCGGCGCGCGCGGGTCGGGAACCCAGACGCGCAACAGCTTCATGCCGCGCGTACGCTGGCTGGCGCGATAGCGGCCGAACTTGTCGGTTTCATTCTTTGTCGCGGCGCGCGTCATGACGAGGCTCGCTGGTAGTGCGCTACCAATATGAGAGGAACGGAACGGTGCGACAAGCCCCTATCGTCGCCCCCTGGACCGTCGTCCCCTCGCGCCCTACGGTGGGACAACCGAACACGCTGGAGGAAAGCCATGAAGGTCGGCGAGGCAATCGCGGAGATCATGAAGCGCGAGGGGATCGAGATCCTCTGCGGCTACCCGGT
>JBDTFI010000572.1:0-2641 GCA_039938035.1 Acetobacteraceae bacterium
TCGCCCAGTTGCCCCGGAAGCTCCCATACGCTGCCCCAGAGATTCCAGGGAAAGCCAGTGCCGACGAACTGGCGTGCGAGGTCGGCCAGCACCCACGCGCCGGCCAGCGTCAGCAGTCGGGGCCAGCTGGGGCGGGCGAGGCTTGCCACGCCGGCGGCGGCGGCGATGAAGGCGGCGAGCAAGGCCGACAAGGCGGGCACCGCGAACGGCACGCACCACCACAGGCGGGCGGACTCGATCAGGATGGCCTCGGTGATCCAGTAGAGGCCGATGAGATACAGCCCGAAGCCGAACCACCAGCCGCGCCGGATCGCGACCCACGGCGTGCGGGCGCCCTCGATCAGCAGCAGCAGGACCGGAACCGCGAGGAGCAGCACGGGCACGGCATGGAACGGCGGCAGCGCGAGGGCGGAAAGCAGGCCGGCGAGGAAGGCGGCGAGGTCGGCCCGCCAGCCACGCAGGGCCGTCACTCTCCGGCCCATGCGCGACCCCTCCCCCCAACCCCTCCCGCAAGGGGAGGGGAAGTAGAAGGACCGCCGCACCTTACTTCTCCGCTCCCCTTGCGGGAGGGGTTGGGGGAGGGGGCCGTCGATTCGATCGCCGGATTCAGTCGAGCGCCTCGCGGAGCTGGCGCTCGTAGTGGCGATAGTATTTGTCGGTCACGAGGTCGGTCTTCACCACGATGGCGACGTCGGTGGTGTTGAACTGCTCGTCGATCACCGCGCCGTCGCCGACGAACCCGCCGAGCCGCAGATACCCCTTGATGAGCGGGGGAAGCTGCGCGAAGGCGCGCCGCGGCTCCACGTTGCTCGTCCGCTGGCGGCGCATCTCGACGAAACGGTCCGGCAACGCGCGGGGACGCAGAGCCGGGGGCGCCAGATGGTTGTCGTATAGATAAGTCAGCTCCGCCCCCACGGCGTCGGGATCGGTGCCGGGCAGGCTCGCGCAGCCGAACATCAGGTCGATCTGGTATTCAAACACATAGGCGGCGATGCCGCGCCAGAGGAGCTGCATCACCATCCGGTTGCGATAAGCCGCGTCGACGCAGGAGCGGCCAAGCTCCAGCACCCGGCCGGGGAAGCGTTCGATCAGGCTGATGTCGTATTCCGATGCGGTGTAGAACCCGCCCAGCTTCGCGGCTGCCTCTCGCTGGATCAGCCGGTAGGTGCCGACCACCCCCTCGGCGCCCGGGCCGATCGTATGGTCGATCACCAGCAGGTGGTCGGCGGCGAGGTCGTAGGCGTCGCGGTCGCGGTGGGTCGCGACGGCTTCGGGTCCGGGCACCGCTCCCATCTCGCCGTAGAAGACGCGAAAGCGCAGCGCCTGCACCGCGTCGATCTCGGCCGGCGTCGCGGCGAGGCGAACGCCCAGATTGCCGGCGCGCAGTTCCGGGAAGCCCACCCCGGAGGTGGCGGGCGCCCCGATCGGGTGCTGGACGGTCACCGCGAGGCCCGATCCCGGCCCGCGCTGTCGCGGTCGTCTTCGGCGGTGACGGAGCCGGGCGCGCGGACGCGGGCCCGGCGGGGGAGCGGCGCGGAGGTGGGCGTCGGAACCGGCACCCGCCGGCGGCCGAACAGCTCCAGCCGGAGCGAGACCAGGTCGAAGCCGAGGCGCCGGGCGATTGTCTGCATCAGCCGTTCATGCTCCGGGTCCTGGAACTCGATGACCTTGCCGGTCTCGACGTCGATCAGGTGATAGTGGTTGCCGTGCTCGGTCGGCTCGTAGCGGGCGCGTCCGCCGCCGAAGTCGCGCCGTTCGAGAATGCCCTTCTCCTCCAGGAGTCGGACAGCGCGATAGACGGTGGCGATGGAGATGCGGCTGTCGAGCGCGCTCGCCCGGCGGTAAAGCTCCTCCACGTCCGGATGGTCGGACGCATCCGAAAGTACCCGGGCGATGACCCGGCGCTGGCCGGTCATCTTCAGGCCCCGTTCGATGCACAGGCGCTCGATGCGCGATTCCATCCGACCCCTCGCCAGTCCCTAGCCGATACCGGCCGGGCCTGTCCAATGACACGCCGGAGGGCTTGCTGGCGACGGCCCCCGGTCTCGCGGGGTAGGCCGCATCGCGACGCTATTTGCGGGTGCCGCGGGGCTTGGTTCCGAGGCCGATCTTCTTGGCGAGCGAGGAGCGGTGGCGTGCGTAGTTGGGTGCCACCATCGGGTAGTCCGCCGACAGTCCCCAGCGATCTCGATACTGTTCGGGGCTCAAATTATAGGCCGTCTTCAGATGCCGCTTCAGCATCTTGAGCTTCTTGCCGTCGTCCAGACAGATGATGTAGTCGGGAAAGATCGACCGCTTCACCGGAACCGCCGGCTGTGGACGCTCCGGCGCCGGTGGTTCCCGGCCGACACTGGACAATGTCTTGTAGACTTCCTGGATCAGTGCCGGCAGAGCCTCCGGGGAGACGGGATTGTTGGACACATGGGCGGCGACGATTTGTGCCGTCAGTCCCAGGACGTTCTGGTTCGCCGGGCTTTCGGCCATTGCAATGCCTTTCGGATCGGAGAATTGAGGCGCGTTGTCCTACGTGTCGCGATATATAGTTGCCTCGTCAAGGAGCGGCCGAATAATCCCCTCCCATGACCGAGCCCGATCAGCAGATCGACATCACCGCCGAGATCTGTCCGATGACGTTCGTGCG
>JBDTFI010000573.1:0-10248 GCA_039938035.1 Acetobacteraceae bacterium
CGGGCTTGGCGGCCACCGTGAGCCCGAGACGGGCGGCATGGGCGCGCACCGTCGCCTTGTCTTCCACGTCGCCCAAGGGAAACAGCGCGGTGTCGAGTTGCGCGCGGGTGGTGGCGAACAGGAACCAACTCTGATCGCGGGCGGGGTCGCGGGCACGGTGGAGTTCCGGCCCACCGGGGCCATCGACGCGGCGGACATAGTGGCCGGTGGCGAGGCGCTCGGCGCCGAGGCCGTGCGCCAAGGTGACAAGGTCGGTGAACTTGACCGTCTGGTTGCAGCGCACGCATGGCACGGGGGTCTCGCCGGCGGCGTAGGAATCGGCGAAGTCGGCGATCACCGCCTGGGCGAAGCGCGCCTCGGCATCGATGACGTAGTGGGCGATGCCGAACTGATCGGCGACGCGCCTCGCGTCATGGATGTCCTGGCCGGCGCAGCACGCCCCCTTGCGGCCGGTGGCGGCGCCGTGGTCGTAGAGCTGGAGGGTGACGCCGATGACCTCGTGGCCCGCCTCGGCGAGCAGGGCCGCGACGACGGAGCTGTCCACCCCGCCCGACATCGCGGCGAGGATTCGCATCACCCGTCCATCATGTTGCGGCTGCCGGCCGGCAGCTTGACCACCAGCCCGTCGAGATTCTCGGTGATGACGATCTGGCAGCCGAGACGGGAGGTTTCCTGCAATCCGAAGGCGAGGTCGAGCATGTCCTCCTCATCCTCGATCGGCTCGGTGAGGCGGGCGAACCAGGCGGGATCGACGATGACGTGGCATGTCGAGCAGGCGAGCGAGCCTTCGCAGGCGCCCTCGATGTCGACGTTGTTCTCATGCGCGATCTCCAGCACGGAAAGGCCGAGCGGGGCGTCAACCTCGCGGCGCGTGCCGTCGCGCTCGATGAAGGTCATCCTGGGCATCGTGGTTCCGTCTAGGCCGGCGGCTTGCCGGCGTGCGCGGCGGTGAGCGCCGCGACCGCGTGGTCGATGTCGGCCGGCGAGGTAAAGCGTCCGAGGCCGATACGCAAGGTACGCGACGCCGCCACCTCGGGAATGCCCATCGCGGCGAGCACGTAGGACGGCGCGATGTCTGCCGAGGAGCAGGCCGAGCCGGTGGAGACGCAGAGATCGGGGGCGCGGGCCATGATGTCGGACGCGGTGGCGGCGGGGAAGGTGAGGTTGAGGTTGCCGGCGATCCGCGCACCCATGCTGCCGTTGACGGCGATGGCGGGGATGGCGGCGCGGAGGCGGATAAACATCGCGTCGCGCATCGTGGCGATGCGCTCGGACTCGTGCTCCATTTCGATGCGCGCAATGCGGGCGGCCTCGCCCATGCCGACCACCAGCGGTACCGGGAGGGTACCCGAGCGGACCCCCCTCTCCTGCCCGCCGCCGGAGAACAGCGGGGTCAGACGGACGCGCGGGCGGCGGCGGACGTAGAGGACGCCGATCCCCTTGGGGCCATAGAATTTGTGGCCCGAGAGAGACAGCAGATCGATCCGCCAGGCGTCGGCATCGAGCGGGACCTTGCCGGCGGCCTGGGCGGCGTCGGTGTGAAACAACGCGCCGTGGGACTTGGCGAGGGCGGCGAGCGTCGGGATATCCTGGATGACGCCCGTCTCGTTGTTCACCGTCATGACGCTGACCAGCAGCGTCGGCTGGGCGAGCGCGGCGCTCAGCGCATCGGGATCGAGCAATCCGTCGGCCCCGACTGGAAGGAAGACCGGCTCGAAACCTTCCTTGGCGAGGTCGGCGACCGATTCGAGGGCGCATTTATGCTCGGTCGCGGCGGTGATGACGCGCCGCGCGGTCCGGCCCATTTGCGCCGCGTGGCGGGCGGCGCCCTTGATGGCCAGGTTGTTGGCCTCGGTGGCTCCGGAGGTGAAGATGATCTCGTTCGGCGCAACGCCGATCAGGGTGGCGATTTCGGCGCGCGCGGCTTCGACGGCGGCTTCGGCGGTGTGGCCCATCGCGTGCTCGACGCTGTGCGGGTTGCCGTATTGTTCGCTGAAGAACGGGAGCATGGCGGCGAGCACCCGCGGATCGCACCGGGTGGTGGCCTGATTGTCGAGATAGATCGGCTGATTGGGCCGGGGGCGGTTCGGGTAATTCGAGCGTGCGAACGGCATGGGCGGGATGTGGGCTCAGGCGGCGCGGGGTTCGAGGGCAGCGCGCAGCCGGGCCGCCATGCGCGGATAGGCGCACGCGAAGGCATCAACATCGGCCTGCGTCGCGTTCCACGCCAGCGAGACGCGGATCGCCTCGCCGGCGAGGGCGCCGAGACCCATCGCGAGGAGGACGTGGCTCGCCGCGACCTTGCCGGAGCTGCACGCCGCACCGGCGCTGACGGCGATCCCGTCGAGGTCGAGGGCGATCACCTGGGCGTCGGCACGCACCCCAGGCAGCGCGAGGCAGGTCGTGTTGGGGAGCCGCGGCGCCCCTGCGCCGCAGACGATCGCTCCGGCTGCACACGCGAGCGCCTCGATCGCGTCACGCAACGGCGCGAGGTGCCTAGCCGGGTGGACGCGGGCGGCGGCGGCGAAGCCGGCGATGGCGGGCAGTGCGGGAGTGCCGGCGCGCCAGCCGCGCTCCTGCCCACCGCCCGCGATCAGCGGCGCAGGGGATTGCGTGGCGTCGGGCGCCAGCAGGAGCGCGCCGACGCCTTGCGGGCCGCCGAGCTTGTGCGACGACAGCGCGAGGCTGTGTGCGCCGAGCGCGGCGAGAGACGCCCCGCCCCGCCCGGCGACCTGCACGGCGTCGACATGCAGCAACGCGCCGTGGCGGCGGCTGATCGCGGCGGCCTCGGCGACCGGCTGGAGGACGCCGGTCTCGTTATTGGCGGCCATGAGGCAGACCAGCGCGGGCGGCGCCGCGGCGAGCATGGCGTCGAGCGCGGCGAGGTCGGCGATGCCGTCGGCATTCACCGGGAGCGTCCGGGCGCCCGCGACCAGCAAGGACGGATGCTCGACGGCGCTAACGATGAGGGCGCGCCTGGCGCCCAGCGCGTGCAGCGCCAGCGCGTTCGCCTCGGTGGCGCCGGAAGTGAAGATCACCTCTTGCGGGCGCGCACCGAAGCGCGCCGCCAGGATCTCGCGCGAATCCTCAAGGAGACGGCGAGCGGCTCGGCCGTCGGCGTGGACGGAGGATGGGTTGCCGGTCAGCGAGAACGCGCCGAGGGCGGCGTCGCGGGCGGCGGGACGGATCGGCTCGGTGGCGTTGGCGTCGAGATAGTGGCGCACGCCTACTCCGCCGCGCCTGCACGCGGCCGGTCGGCGGCGACGCGGGCGATCCGGGCCTCCAGTTCGGCCATCTCGGCGCGGAGTTCCTCGATGGCGCAGAGCACCGGGTCGCGGTTTTCCTCGCAGGGCATCCCGTAGGGGTCGAACTCCGGCGCGCGGCGGAGCGTGCGGTCCACGGGCTGGGCGGGGATGCCGACGACGGTGGTGTCGGCGGGCACCGAATCAACGACCACGGCGTTGGAGCCGACGCGGGCGTTGTCGCCGATGGTGATCGGGCCGAGCACCTTGGCGCCGGCGCCGATGATGACATGGTTGCCGAGCGTGGGGTGACGCTTGCCGCCGCCGGCCCGCCGAGCGACCCCGAGGGTGACCTGGTGGTAGAAATGACAGTCGTCGCCGATCTCGGCGGTTTCGCCGATGACGACGCCCATGCCGTGATCGATGACGAGGCGGCGGCCGAGCCTGGCGGCGGGATGAATCTCGATCCCCGTTACCCAGCGCGCAAAATGAGAGGACAGTCTTGCGAAGAATAGAAAGCCACGATTCCACAACGCATGCGACATTCGATGCCAAAGAACAGCATGCAACCCTGGGTAGCAGAATACGACCTCAATTGTAGACCGCGCGGCCGGATCACGCTCGCGATAGGCTTGGACCAGTTCACGCAAGAACATAAAAGCCATGCGACAATTCCATTATGCGTTCGCGGCGGGACTAGCCTATAGTCACTGCGGTCGGGCCGTAGCGAACCGGCTGATCCCGGAGCGAACCGGGGCCGTCGTCAGGGAGGATGCGATCAAATCGGATCGCGGCAAGTTCAAGGCACGCTAAATGTTGCGATCTGCCGGGTCAAATCAACGTGGGTTGCCCGTGGAAGGTCGCGGCGGCATGGCCTATCTTGTTAAAGGTGATGCGCGGGGTTACCGCTGGGCGGCTGATGCCCTCGGTGGGGGGTTTTGACGATCTACCAAAACAATAAACGGATATCGGAACGCCATGCCTGAGGTGATGTTTGCCGGGCCCGACGGTCGGCTTGAAGGCCGTTACCATCATTCAAAGGAGGCCAACGCCCCCGTGGCGCTGGTCCTGCACCCGCATCCGCTGCACGGCGGGACGATGAACAACCGCGTCACCCATGCGATGTTCCAGTCCTTCCAGCGGCTCGGGTGCTCGGTCATGCGGTTCAACTTCCGCGGCGTGGGGCGCAGCCAGGGCCGCTATGACGGTGGAATCGGCGAAATCGGAGACGCGGCGGCGGCGCTCGACTGGATGCAGGCAGTCAATCCGAACCACGGCGGACTGTGGATCGCCGGGTATTCATTCGGTGCCTTCATTGGGATGCAGCTGCTGATGCGCCGCCCAGAGGTCTCCGGCTGGGTGAGCGTCGCACCTCCTGCCAACCACTACGATTTCGGCTTCCTCGCCCCCTGTCCCTGCGGCGGGCTGATGATGCACGGCGACGCCGACGAACTCGTGCCGGAGCCGGCGGTGCGTAAGCTGGTGGACAAGCTGAACACCCAGAAGAACGTGCGCGTCGATTACCGTGTGCTGCCCGGTGCCGACCACGTCTTCGCCGCGCAGGCCGAGGCGATTGGCGCGGCGGTCGAGGATCATGTCGGCAAGGCCATGGCGCGCCGGGCGATGGCGCTCGCGGCGGACTGAATGTCATGCCCGGGCTCGGCCCGGGCACCTACGACTTTGGTGCTCACGAGAAAGTCGTGGGTGCTCGCGCCAAGCGCGAGCGTGACGGTGTTTGTAGACCATGACCCACAGCGCGTTCCTTCAGGAAGCCATCGACCGCGGCTTCGTGTTCCAGACCACCGATGCCGAGCGGCTGGACGTAGCGCTGCGCGCCGGGCCGGTCGCGGCGTATATCGGCTTCGATTGCACCGCCGATTCGCTGCATGTCGGCAGCCTGGTGCAGATCATGATCCTGCGACTGCTCCAGCGCCACGGCCACAAGCCGGTGGTGTTGATGGGCGGCGGGACGACGCGGATCGGCGACCCGTCGGGCAAGGACGAGGCGCGGCTGCTGCTGACCGATGATCAGATCGCGGCCAACATGGCCGGCATCCGGCGCTGTTTCGAGCCCTTCCTGCGGTTCGGGGACGGCGCGGGCGACGCCGTGATGGCCGACAATGGCGAATGGCTCAATGCGCTGGGCTATATCCCGCTGCTGCGCGAGGTCGGCGTCCACTTTACTGTCAACCGGATGCTGAGCTTCGACTCCGTGCGCCTGCGGCTGGAGCGCGAGCAGCCGCTGACGTTCCTCGAATTCAACTACATGATCCTGCAAAGCTACGATTTCCGCGAGTTGGCGCGCCGGCTGGGCGTGAGCTTGCAGATCGGCGGGTCCGATCAGTGGGGCAATATCGTCTCTGGGATCGAGCTGGCGCGACGCACCGACGGGCGGGGGTTGCACGGGCTGACGACGCCGCTGATCACCACGGCGGCCGGTGCCAAGATGGGCAAGAGCGCGCAGGGCGCCGTGTGGCTGACGGCGGATCGGCTGTCGCCTTATGAGTATTGGCAGTTCTGGCGCAACACCGACGACGCCGACGTCGGCCGGTTCCTGCGCCTTTTCACCGATCTCCCGCTCGATGAGATCGCCCGGCTCGATGCCGGGGACGTGAACGAGGCGAAGAAGGTCCTGGCGAGCGAAGCGACGCGGCTCTGCCACGGGGCCGAGGCCGCCGCGATGGCCGCCGAGACGGCGCGGCTCGCCTTCGAGGAAGGCACGGCGGCCGATATGCTGCCGACCGTCGAGCTGGCGCGCGCCGAGCTGGCGGCGGGCGTCCCAGCGTTTCGGCTGTTCGTTCTGGCCGGACTCGCCGCGAGCAATGGCGAGGCGCGCCGGCTGATCCGCGGCGGCGGGGCGCGAGTGAACGATGCGACGGTGACCGACGAGGCGAGAATGGTCTCCGCCCAGGATCTGCGCGACGGCGCCGTCAAGCTGTCGGCCGGGCGCAAGCAGCATCGACTGGTCCGCGCGCTCGATTAGCGACCCCGGCGTGCCCGCGCGTTACATTATGTGGCTTGTCTATCACATGCTTTGCCCCCTTATTCCTCCGTCATGCGGAAACGTCGGCTTATCGCCGTGATCACGGTGCTTCTGGCTGCCGGCCTCGGTGGCTGGATCGCGGTCGGCCGGCGCACCGTCCATGCCGAGATCCCGCTCGAGCCGCCCGCCGTCCCCGTCACCGCCGGCCTCGCCAAGGCGGAGAACGTGCCGATCTTCGCCGAGGGCCTCGGCACCGTTCAGGCCATCAGCATGGTCAACGTGAAGTCGCGGATCGACGGCCAGATCGAGAAGGTGTTCTTCACCGAGGGCCAGGAGGTGAAGCAGAACGATCTGCTGTTCCTGATCGACCCGCGCCCGTACCAGGCGGCCCTCGATCAGGCACAGGCCAACAGCGAAAAGGATCAGGCGCAGCTTCAGGGAGCGCAGGTTGACCTCGATCGGTTCGGCAAGCTCGTGGGCTCGGGCTTTCAGACGCGACAGAGTTACGACGACCAGAAAGCCACCGTCGCCCAGTTGCAAGCGACGGCGAAGTCCGATCAGGCCGCGATCGAGACCGCCAAGCTCAACATTCAGTACTCGGTGATCCGCGCCCCATTCGCTGGGCGCACCGGCAAGCTGATGGTCGATCAGGGCAACCTCGTGCAGGCGAGCGCCGGGACGACCCTGGTGAGCATTACCCAGATCAAGCCGATCTACGTGAACTTCCCCTTGCCGCAGAAGCTGCTCGACCAGATCCGGCAGGCGCAGAATCAGCAGGTCCTCGAAGTGGACGCCTATAACGGCGACACCAACGCGCTGCTCGCGAAAGGCCAGCTTAGTTTCATCGACAACCATGTGGACGCGGCCACCGGGACGATCGACCTCGAGGCCACCTTCCCCAATGGCGATGAACGGCTCTGGCCGGGCGAGTTCGTCTCCGCCCGGCTGATCCTGGGCATCCGTCCCGACGCCGTCACCGTGCCGGCGCAGACGGTGATGACCGGGACGAGCGGGGACTATGCCTACGTCATCAAGCCGAACGACACGGTGGAGCGGCGCGCGGTCACGCTGCTTACCCGCCAGGACGGCATCGCGGTCATCGGCAAGGGCCTCGCGGCCGGCGAGAAGGTCGTCGTCGGCGGGCAGTATCGCCTCGACAACAACACGCGGGTGAAGATCGACGCCGCGCTTCAGCCGCCGCCCGCGAGCTGAAACCCGACGTGCTGAAACAATGAATATCTCCGCGGGCTTCATCCGCCGCCCGATCGCGACCACGCTGCTGATGGCGGGCCTGCTGATCTTCGGCGTCGCGAGCTACGCGCTGTTGCCGGTCGCGGCGCTTCCGAACGTCGATTTCCCGACGATCTCGGTCTCCGCGCAATTGCCGGGCGCCAGCCCGGACATCATGGCCTCCTCGGTGGCGACGCCACTCGAGCAGCAATTCGCCGCGATTCCGGGCCTTGACTCAATGTCGTCCACGAGCGGGCTCGGGACCACCTCGATCACCCTGCAATTCGACCTCAGCCGCGACATAGACGGCGCGGCGGGCGACGTGCAGGCAGCGATCAACGCCGCGGGCGGCCTGCTGCCCAAGACCCTGCCAGCCCCGCCGACCTACAGGAAGACCAACCCGGCGGACCGGGCGATCCTGATCTATGCGGTCACGTCGGACGCCATGCCGATCGCCGATGTCGACCAGTACGCCTACAACGTGCTCGCCGAATCGCTGTCACGAATCCCCGGGGTCTCGCAGGTCGATATCGCGGGCCAGCAAACGCCGGCGGTGCATGTGCAGGTCAACCCGACCGCGCTCGCGGCACGCGGGATCGGTCTCGATGAGGTCCGCTCTGCCCTGCTCGGGGCCACCACGGACCAGCCGAAGGGCAACCTCGAAGGCAAGAGCCAGCAATTCACGCTCGACACCAACGACCAGCTGTTTGACGCCAATGCGTTCCGCCACGTCATCATCGCGTATCGGAACGGCGCCCCGGTCGAGGTCAAGGACGTGGGCGACGTCATCAACTCGTCGTCGAATCCGCGCACCGGCGCCTGGTACGGCGCCAAGCGCACCGAATTGCTGCTGATCAAGCGCGCGGCGGGCGCCAACACCATCACGGTGGTGAACCAGATCAAGGCGATGATGCCGCAGCTTCAGGCCTCGATCCCACCGGCCGTGCATGTCAGCCTGGTGTCGGACCGCTCGCTCACGATCCAGGCCTCGGTCAAGGACGTGGAGTTCACGCTGTCGATCACCATCGGGCTCGTGGTGCTGGTGATCTTCCTGTTTCTGCGCACCGCCTGGGCGACGATCATTCCCAGCGTGACGGTGCCGCTGGCGCTCGTGATCACCGCCGGCGTGATGTATATGCTCGGCTACAGCCTCGACAATCTCTCGCTGATGGCGCTGACGATCTCGGTCGGCTTCGTGGTGGACGACGCGATCGTGATGATCGAGAACATCGTCCGCTATATCGAGCAGGGCATGTCGCCGTTCCAGGCGGCGCTCAAAGGCGCCGGGCAGATCGGCTTCACCATCGTCTCGATTACCTTCTCGCTCATCGCGGTGTTCATCCCGCTGCTGTTCATGGGCGGCATCATCGGCCGCCTGTTCCGCGAATTCGCCGTCACCGTGACGATCGCCGTCGTCGCCTCCGCGTTCATCGCGCTCACCCTCACGCCGATGCTGTGCGCGGGCTTCCTGACGCGCGAAAGCGAGCACCCGAAGGGCCGTTTCAACCGCGGCGCGGAACGCTTCTTCGACTGGATGATCGGCGGCTACGACCGCGGACTGAAATGGGTGTTCCGCCATCAGCCGCTGATGCTGGTTGTTACGCTCGGGCTGATCGGCCTGACCGGGGTTCTCTATGTGGCGATCCCGAAGGGCTTCATCCCCGAGCAGGACACCGGGTTCCTCTTCGGCGAGGCCGACGCCCGCCAGGACATCTCGTTCGCCGCGATGTCGGGGCTGGAGCAGCAATTCGCCGCCATCATCCTGAAGGATCCGGCGGTGCAGGGGGTCGTCGGCTTCGCCGGCGCGACTGGTGGCAACGCGAGCGAGAACACCGCGCGGATGTTCATCCAGCTCAAGCCTCTCGATCAGCGCGATTCGGTGCGCGCGGTGATGGCGCGTTTGCGCCCCGCAGTCGCGCAGGTCCAGGGCGCGAAATTCTATATGCAGCCCGGTCAGGACGTGACGATCGGCGGCAGGCTGGAGCAGGCGCAGTACCAGTACACGCTCACCGACAACGACGATTCCGAGCTGAACCACTGGGCGCCGATCCTGCTTCAGACGATGCGGCAGATGCCGCAACTCACCGACGCCGCGTCGGATCAGCAGATCGCCTCTCCGCACCTCGCGCTGACTATCGACCGCGATAGCGCCTCGCGTCTCGGTCTCTCGCTCGGCGCGATCGATCAGACGTTGTACGACGCCTTCGGCCAGGAGCAGATCACGACGATCTACACCGACACCTCCCAGCACAAAGTCATTCTCGAGGTGCAGCCGAAGTTCCAGGAGGATGCGGCGGCGCTGTCGCATATTTATGTCGCCAGCCCGACCGGGGCGGAGGTGCCGTTGTCGGCGGTCGCCCGCGTGTCCAACAAGGTCGAGCCGCTTACCGTCAATCACCAGGGCGTGTTCCCCGCGGTCACGCTGTCGTTCAATCTCGCGCCCGGCGTCTCGATCGGCCAGGCGGTCGATGCGATCAACGCGGCGCAGGCGCAGCTGCGCATACCGCGGACAGTGCAAGGCTCATTCGCGGGGACCGCGCAGGCGTTCCAGTCCTCGCTGTCCTCGACCCCGCTGCTCGTCGCCGCGGCGATCCTGGTGGTCTACATCGTCCTGGGAATGCTGTACGAAAGCTTCATCCATCCCATCACGATCCTGTCGGCGCTGCCGTCCGCCGGGGTCGGGGCGCTGATCATGCTGATGGTGACGGGCAACGATCTCAGCCTGGTGGCGCTGATCGGCATCATCCTGCTGATCGGCATCGTCAAGAAGAACGCGATCATGATGATCGACTT
>JBDTFI010000574.1:0-2620 GCA_039938035.1 Acetobacteraceae bacterium
GCATAATGCGACGCCGCCAGCCGTGCCGCGCCCAGCCCGGCGACCGAGCCCAACCCGAGCGCGACCACCGGCACCAGCCCCATGTTGATCGCGCAGAGCGCGAGGCCCGAACTCGCGCCGATCCCGCCCGGCAGATTGGCGTGCCCACGCATCTCGATCGTCTTGACCGAGCCGCCGCCGCCCGAGCCCTCGATCAGCCGGATCAGCGGCAGCCGGTACTGCGCCGCCATCCGCTCCGGCATCTGGTATTTCTCGCGGATCGAGGCGTCCGCCGAGCCACCGCGCACGGTGAAATCGTCGCCGAACACCACCACCGGACGGGCATCGATCAGCCCCCGGCCGAATACGCCGTTGCCGGGGGTGAACTCGGCGATCCGGTTGTCGGAATCATAGACCGCCTTGCCGGCGATCGAGCCCAGTTCGAGGAAGCTGTTGGGATCGAGCAGACGCTCTATCCGCTCGCGCACCGTGAGCCGGCCGCCCGCGTGCTGGCGCGCGACCCGCTCCGCGCCGCCCATCTCGCGGGCGAGCGCCTTTCGCCGGGCAAGCTCATCCAACTCCGGCTGCCAGCCGGACTCGGTCGGGCGCGTATCGGGCATCGCGTCAGTTTCCCCTCCCCTAACCCCTCCCGCAAGAGGAGGGGGACTCCGTTCGCGACTCCCCCTCCTCTTGCGGGAGGGGTCAGGGGAGGGGTGACCCCGACTCAGCGCGCAGCAGCCGCCGCGCCTCGGCCGCATCCCTGGCGATCTGCGCCTTCAGTTCGTCCAGCCCGGCGAATCGTACCTCCGGGCGGATGTAATGATGCAGCGCGACCGCCAGCTCCGCCCCGTACAGATCGCCGTCGAAATCGAAGATGTTGACCTCAAGCCGGCTCTCCGGCCCGGCGTTCACCGTCGGGCGTCGGCCGATATTGGCGACGCCCGCGCGTTCCGTCCCGTCGGGCAGGCGGATTCGCACCGCGTACACGCCCCGCGCCGGCTCCATGTGCCGACCGAGCGCGATGTTGGCGGTCGGAAAGCCGATCGTGCGGCCGCGCTTGTCGCCATGCGCCACCTCGCCCCGGATCGCCCAGGGATGCCCCAGCGCCTCGGCGGCGCGCTCCGGATAGCCCTCGTGCAGTTCCCGGCGGATGCGGCTCGACGAGAGCGGCCCCTCCGCGTCCGCCAACCTCGGCACCAGGGTTAGCCCGATGCCGAGCGCCTCGGCGCGTGCCGCCAGGAACACCGTATCGCCGCCCTTGCGATGGCCGAACGCGAAATCCGGCCCGCACGCCAGATGGCGCGCGTCCAGCCCGTCATGCAGCACCTCGGTCACGAACGCCTCGGCCGGCTTCAGGCTGAACGCGAGGTCGAACGGCAATTCGTAGAGGATATCGACACCCAGGGCGGCGAAGGCGTCCGCCCGCTCGGGTGACAGCATCAGCCGCAGCGGTGGGTCGTCGGGGCGGAATACCTCACGCGGATGCGGCTCGAACGTCAGGACGCCAAGCGGCGCGTCGGGCCGGGCGGCGTGCGCGGCGCGCAGCACGGCGACATGGCCGAGATGGACGCCGTCGAAATTGCCCAGCGCGACGGTCGCGCCGCGCGCATCCTCGGGCAGGCCGCGCCAGTCGCGAAAGATCCGCATCAGGCCCGCGCCTCAGGCCGGAATCTGCACCTGCGCCTCGCCATCGATCACCAGCTTGCCGGCGACGGCGCAGGTGGTCTTGAGCGTGGCCCGCCGCTTGGCGGCATCGAGTGCGGTGACCTCGACCGTCGCGGTCACCGTGTCGCCGATCTTCACCGGGGCGCGGAACCGCAGGGTCTGGCCCATGTAGATCGTCCCCGGCCCAGGAAGCCTTGTGCCGAGCACGGCGCTGATCAGCCCGGCCGACAGCATCCCGTGCGCGATCCGCTCCCCGAAGATCGACGCCTTGGCGGCTTCGGCGTTGATATGAACCGGGTTGGTGTCGGTGCTGACGGCGGCGAACAGCAGGATGTCGGCCTCCGTGATCGTCTTGCCGAGGCTGGCCGTCTGGCCCACCGCGAGGTCTTCGAAGCTCATGCGCCGGTTCCGATTCTGTCGGCCCGGGTTGTGGGCGAAGGGGTTCCCTGGGTCAACGTCGCGAACGGTCTATGCGCAGCCGCAACGGGTCAGATGTGCAGCGCGCGGCCCTCGACCGCCAGCGCCGCCTCCTTCACCGCCTCACTCAGGGTCGGGTGGGCGTGGCAGATGCGCGCGACGTCCTCGGCGGCGGCGCCGAATTCCATCGCCGTCGCCAGCTCCGCGATCAGGGTGCCGGCGTCGGGGCCGATGATGTGGGCGCCGAGGATTTGATCGGTCGCCTTGTCGGCGAGGATCTTCACGAACCCGTCGGTGTCGCCGATCGCGCGGGCCCGGCCGTTGGCGGTGAAGGGGAATTTGCCGACCCGGTATTCGATTCCGGCCGCCTTCAGCTCCTCCTCGGTCTGCCCGATCGCGGCGACCTCGGGCCACGTGTAGACGACGCCAGGGATGACGCCGTAATTCACGTGCCCGGCCTGCCCGGCGAGCCGCTCGGCCACCGCGATCCCTTCGTCCTCCGCCTTGTGGGCCAGCATCGGCCCGGCGATCACGTCGCCGATCGCGTAGATGCCGGCGA
>JBDTFI010000575.1:0-2731 GCA_039938035.1 Acetobacteraceae bacterium
AGGTGGTCACCGACGATCGCGGCACGCGGCTGTTCGTCTGCTCCGACACCGATTATTGCGAGGCGCGCCGCGCCGGAGTTGCCGCATGAGCGGGGGCATGAGCGGCGACGCGCTGCTGGCGGCGCGCGGCCTGTCGCTGTCGTTCGGCGCGATCCCGGCGCTGGTCGATGTCGATGCCGATCTGTGGCCGGGCGAGATGCTCGCCGTGGTCGGCGAATCGGGATCGGGGAAGACCACGCTGCTCAATGCGCTCTCCGGCCGGATCGCGCCGGATGACGGCGTCGTGTGGTATCGTGATCCCGCCGGGCATCTGCACGACGTCCACGCCATGCCATCGCCGATGCTGCGCCGGCTGCATCGCTCCGACTGGGGGTTCGTGCATCAGGACCCGCGCGAGAGTCTGCGCATGGCGGTCAGCGCCGGCGGCAATATCGGCGAGCGGCTGATGGCCCAGGGCGCGCGCCACTACGGCGACATCCGCGCCCAGGCCCTCGACTGGCTCGCGCAGGTGGAGATCGACGCCGACCGCGTCGACGACCTGCCGCGCACCTTCTCCGGCGGAATGCTGCAACGCTTGCAGATCGCCCGCGTGCTGGTGACGCATCCGCGCCTCGTCTTCATGGACGAGCCGACCGGCGGGCTGGATGTGTCGGTGCAGGCGCGCTTGCTCGACCTCATCCGCACCTTGGTCTCGCGCTTCGGCGTCGCTGCCGTGCTCGTCACTCACGACATCGCCGTGGCCCGGTTGCTCGCGCAGCGGATCATGGTGATGCAGCGGGGGCGGGTGGTGGAGACGGGGCTGACCGATCAGGTGCTGGACGACCCGCGTCACCCCTACACGCAATTGCTGGTGAGTTCGGTGCTTCAGGCATGAGACGGACCGTCGCGATTGTTGCGCCAGGTCGCCAAATGTGGTACCCGGGAACCGGAGGATGGCGTAGAGCCACCCCCCGGCCTCCGGTTGGGTCAGGGGCGGATCGTGATTTGTACCGTGATCCGCCTCGTCCCCCACCGGAAGGACAACGTGATGCGCAGTGGCATCTGTCCCTCCCGCGGCGGCGGTGCCCTATCGGCCGGGCAGGATGCCCGGTCGTCCGGGCCCGCCGCATCGCGATGATGTCTCGTGCTGCATGAAGGAAGCGTTGACATGGGCGGCCTGATGCTGCGCGCCGAGGCGCTCGACAAGGGCTTCACGCTGCATCTGCAGGGCGGCGTCCGCATCCCGGTGCTGGAAGGCGTCGCGCTCGATGTCCACGAGGGCGCGTGCGTCGCGCTGTCCGGTCCGTCTGGCGCCGGCAAGTCCACGCTAATGCGGACCCTCTACGGCAATTATCGGCCGGATGGCGGGCGCGTCCTGGTCCGTCATCGCGGCGCGATGCTCGACATCGCGCAGGCCGACCCGCGAACCATCCTCGCGGTGCGCCGCGAGACGCTCGGCTATGTCAGTCAGTTCCTGCGCGTGGTGCCCCGCGTCGGCACGCTCGCCCTCGTGGCCGAGGCCGCTGTCGCGCGCGGCACCGAGCCCGCCGTCGCGTGCGTGCAGGCGACCGCTCTGCTGCTGCGCCTCAACATTCCGCGCCGGCTGCACGAGCTGGCGCCGGCGACATTCTCCGGTGGCGAGCAGCAGCGCGTGAACCTCGCGCGCGGCTTCATCGCCGGCCATCCCATCCTGCTGCTCGACGAGCCGACAGCGGCGCTTGATGATATGAACCGTACGGTGGTGGTCGGGCTGATCCGCGAGGCCAAGGCGCGCGGCACCGCCATCGTCGGCATCTTTCACGATATCGAGGTACGCACCGCCGTCGCCGATCGTCTTTTCGAGGTCCACCCGCTACAAGACGCCGCATGAACGACGAGACGATCCTCACCAACGCCGCGCTGGTGCTGGCCGACGAGGTGCTGCGCGGCACGCTGGTCCTGCGCGCCGGCACGATCGCCGACATCCAGCGCGGCGTGTCCAGCCTACCCGGCGCGCTCGACATGGGCGGCGACCACTTGATCCCCGGCATCGTCGATCTCCACACCGACAACCTCGAACGCCAGGTGCAGCCGCGCACCAACGCGCGCTGGCCGTCGCGTTCGGCGATGATCGCGCACGATCAGCAATGCGCCGCCGCGGGCATCACCACCGTCTTCGACGCGCTCTGCCTGGGCGATCTCGGCTTCGACAAGAACCGCGTCCGCACCTTCCATGAAGGCGTTGCCGACCTGGACGTGCTGGGCGCCGCCGGGCTGCTGCGCGCCGAGCACTTCCTGCATCTGCGCTGCGAGATTCCGGCCGACGACATGCTGGCGCTGTTCGACCCCGTCGCTGACCATCCGCGCGTCCGCATGGTCAGCCTGATGGATCACACGCCCGGCGTCGGGCAGTACGCCGATCTCGACTATTACCGCGCGCTGCGCCGCACGGGTGGACTCGATGACGAGGAAATCGATCGTCGCATGGTGGAGCTGCGTGCCAACCGCATCCGCCTGCGCGGTCCCAACCGGAGCAGGGTGCTCGCGCGGGTGCACGGCCGGGACGTGGCATTGGCGAGCCATGATGATCGCACGGAGGAGGAGGTGGCGGAGAACGCCGCCGCCGGCATTCGCGTGAGCGAATTCCCGGTGACCATGCAAGCGGCGCGCGCGGCGAAGGCGGCTGGCATGGCAGTGATCGCCGGTGCGCCGAACATCGTGCGCGGCGGCTCCCATTCGGGCAACGTCGCCGTGCGCGACCTGATCGAGGCCG
>JBDTFI010000576.1:0-3420 GCA_039938035.1 Acetobacteraceae bacterium
AAGCAGGTGGATCGCGCGATCAACTGCGCCTTCTGCTACACCTACGCGATGACGATGTACGGCGTGAAGGTCTGCACGAGCCCGACCTTGCCGAACAACGAAGGCGCGTGGCGCCCGATCGCCGTCACCGCGCCGACGGGCTGCATCGTGAACCCGCAATTTCCGGCCTCCGGCGGATCGCGCATGCTGATCGGGCACTATCTGCCCATGCTCGTGTTCGGCTGCCTCGGGCGGATCGTGCCGGATCGGGTGATCGCCGCCTGCGGGTCGCCGATGTGGGGGATGAACCAGTCCGGCGTACGGGCGAACGGTACGCCTTACGCGAACATGTTCTTCTACAATGGCGGCATGGGCGCGGGCGCATCGCGCGACGGCCAGACCTGCCTGTCCTGGCCGTCCAACGTCGCCTCGACGAGCGTCGAACTTTGCGAGCACATCGCGCCGCTGCGCTTCCTCCACAAACGCCTGCGGCCCGACAGCGGAGGTGCGGGGAAGCACCGGGGCGGGCTGGGCCAGGAGGTGCTGATCGAGACCCTGTCGCCCACGCCGATCGCCGTGTCCTTCCTGGCCGAACGCACGCTGATCCCGGCCTTCGGGCTGGAGGGAGGACTGAGCGGCGCGCTGGGCGAGGTGCGGATCAACGATGAGACGGTCGATCCGAAGCGCCAGCATATCCTGCGAACGGGCGACATCGTGTGCCTGGCGACGCCGGGCGGCGGCGGGCACGGCCACCCGGACCAGCGTGACGTCGCGGCGCGGGAACGCGATCTCGCCTGCGGCTACGTCACGGTCGGCGTGTGCGCGACGCGACCCCTCCCCTAACCCCTCCCGCAAGGGGAGGGGGACAAGCAAGGAGCACGTCGCTTTCTACTTCCCCTCCCCTTGCGGGAGGGTTGGGGGAGGGGTGTCGCGAGGAGCGATCCCGTCCGGTCCGCGTGAAACTGGTCTGATTACGCCGCTTTCGCCATCTCCCGCAGGACGTAGTGCAGAATCCCACCATGCAGGTAGTAGTTCACCTCGTCGGCGGTATCGATCCGGCAGACCACTTGCACGGTGTCGGTCTTGCCGTCCGGCCGATGCACCAGCAGCGACATCTCCTTGCGCGGGACCAGGTTCTCCAGCCCCATTATGTCGATCGTCTCCTCTCCGGTGATGCCGAGGCGATTGCGGTCCATTCCCTCGGGGAACACCAGCGGCAGGACGCCCATGCCGACGAGGTTGGAGCGGTGGATGCGCTCGAAGCTTTCCACGATCACCGCCTTGATGCCGAGCAGGAACGTGCCCTTCGCCGCCCAGTCGCGTGAACTCCCGGTGCCGTATTCCTTGCCGGCGAACACCACCAGCGGGACGCCCTCCTTCTTGTAGCGCATGGCCGCGTCGTAGATCGGCATCTGCTCGCCCGACGGTAGGTGGCGGGTGACGGCACCCTCCACGCCCGGCACCATCTCGTTCTTGATGCGCGGATTGGCGAAGGTGCCGCGCATCATCACCTGATGATTGCCGCGCCGGCTGCCGTAGCTGTTGAAGTTCGCCTGCGTCACCTGCCGCTCCAGCAGGTACTCGCCGGCCGGCGAGCTTTTGCGGATGGAGCCGGCGGGGCTGATATGATCGGTGGTGATCGAATCACCCAGCACCGCGAGGATGCGCGCGCCCTTGATATCGGTGACGGGCGCGGGCTCCATCGTGATGCCCTCGAAATACGGCGGGTTCTGCACGTAGGTCGAGCCCTCCGACCAGCGATAGGTCTCGCTCGCCTCGACCTGCACCGCCTGCCACTGCTTCGGGCCCTTGAACACTTCGGCGTAGCGGCTGACGAACTGCGCGCGCGTCACGTCGGAGCGCACGATCGCGGCGATCTCGGCGTTGGTGGGCCACAGGTCGCGCAGATAGACCGGCTTGCCGTCCTTGCCGGTGCCGAGCGAGGCGGTGGTGATGTCCTCGGTCATCTTGCCGAGCAGCGCGTAGGCGACCACCAGCGGCGGCGAGGCCAGGTAGTTGGCGCGCACGTTCGGATGGATGCGTCCCTCGAAGTTGCGGTTGCCCGACAGCACGGCGACGGCGACGAGGTTGTTGTCCTCGATCGCCTCGGCGATCGGTTCCTCCAGCGGGCCGGAATTGCCGATGCAAGTGGTGCAGCCGTAGCCGACGAGGTTGAAGCCGAGCGCGTCGAGATCGGCCTGCAATCCGGCCTTTTCGAGATAATCGGTGACCACCTGCGCACCCGGGGCGAGCGAGGTCTTCACCCACGGCTTGGGCGTGAGCCCTTTCGCGCGCGCCTTGCGCGCGACCAGGCCGGCGGCCACCAGCACCGACGGGTTGGAGGTGTTGGTGCAGGAGGTGATGGCGGCGATCACCACGTCGCCGTGGGTCAGCGCGTAGTTCTTGCCGGCGACCTTCGCCGTGACGCCGACGTCGTTGGCGGCCACGCCGAGGCTCTTAATCAGCTCCGTCTTGAAGGCCGACGCCGCGTCCTTCAGGTTCACCCGGTCCTGCGGGCGCTTCGGACCCGCGATACTGGGCTGCACGGTGGACAGGTCGAGTTCCAGCGTGTCGGAAAACACTGGGTCAGGGCTGGAGGTTTCGCGGAACATGCCCTGCGCCTTGGTGTACGCCTCGATCAGCGCGATGCGGTGCGCGTCGCGCCCGGTCAGACGCAGATAGTCGAGCGACACCTTGTCGACCGGGAAGAACGCGCAGGTGGCGCCGTATTCCGGCGACATGTTGCCGATCGTCGCGCGGTCGGGCAATGCGAGGTCGTCGAGGCCGGGGCCGTAGAACTCGACGAACTTGCCGACCACGCCCTTGCGGCGGAGCATCTGTGCGACGGTCAGCACGAGGTCGGTCGCGGTCGCGCCTTCGGGCAGCTTGCCGGACAGCCGGAAGCCGACGACGTCGGGGATCAGCATGGCGATCGGCTGGCCGAGCATCGCCGCTTCCGCCTCGATGCCGCCGACGCCCCAGCCGAGGATGCCGAGGCCGTTGACCATCGTGGTATGGCTGTCGGTGCCGTAGAGCGTGTCGGGATAGGCGAGGGTGGTGCCGCCCTCGGTCGCCGTCCACACGCACTGGCCGAGATATTCCAGGTTCACCTGATGGCAGATGCCGGTGCCGGGCGGGACGACGCGGAAATCGTCGAACGCCTCCTTGCCCCAGCGCAGGAAGCGGTAGCGCTCGCCGTTGCGCTCGAACTCGGCGTCGACGTTCCGTTGCAGCGCATCCGGGCGCGCGTTGACGTCCACCATCACCGAATGGTCGATCACAAGATCCACCGGGATCAGCGGGTTCACCTTCTGCGGATCGCCGCCGAGCCTGGTGATGCCGTCGCGCATGGCGGCGAGATCGACCACCGCCGGGACGCCGGTGAAGTCCTGCATCAGGATGCGGGCGGGGCGGAACGGCACTTCGCGATCGGAGTGGGCG
>JBDTFI010000577.1:0-4114 GCA_039938035.1 Acetobacteraceae bacterium
TAAGGTCTCGATTCGCCGAGTGATGCAGATCGGGGTTGGCCGTTACCTCGCCATCCCCGATCGTGCCTAAGCGGTTGTAGACCAGACCGTGGTGCTGGGGCCGTAGACGGCCGGACAGTCCCGCCAATGGGGCAACCGCTGCGCAGGACATGGATGATGCCGCTGACGATCCGACGACATCGCGCGAGTATGTCCCGGTAGCGGCAAGGTGACCCGGTTCTGCGACGCCGAAACCGGGACAGAGATCGATCCTGTGACCATCGATCGTAAGACCGTAACCGTTGCGAGGGTCCCACCTCGCGGCGCGAGGGCGAAGAGAGCGAGGCTGTGCGCCTGAACACCGGGTGGGCGCGCGATGGATAATGGCAGTGATCAAGACAGGCATCAGCACAGGCATCAAGGCGACGAGTACCGGCGGATCGAGCTGATCACTGGCCGGTCGCGCCGGCGACGATGGACGCCGGAGGAGAAGGCGTTGATCCTGACCGAGAGCCTGTTGCCCGGCGCGAGTGTCGCGGCCGTGGCGCGCCGGCACAACGTCAACCGGGGCCTTCTGACCACATGGCGTCGTGAGGCGATGCGCGCCGGCGATGATGGCGAGCCAACGTTCGTGCCGCTCCGGCTTGGTGATGAACGGGCTGCACTGGCGCACGCCGAGCTTCCCGGCAGTGCGCCGGTCGCGATGCGCCCGGAGGTGGCGCCGGATGCGGAATCGCGAACCACGACGGCGGGCACTATCGAGCTCGAACTCGGCCGGGCTCGCGTGCGGATCCAGGGCACGGTCGATGGCGACGCGCTGCGGCAGGTTCTCGCCCATGTTGGGCGGTCGCGATGATCCTCGGTATCCCGACGCGGCCCGGGCTGCGTGTCGTGGTCGCATCCAGGCCGGTCGATTTCCGCAAGGGAATGGACGGGCTTGCGACGGTGGTGACGCAGGCGCTGGCGTCGGACCCATTCGCCGGCGACGTCTTCGTATTCCGGGCCAAGCGCGCTGACCGCGTGAAGATCCTGATCTGGGATGGCTCAGGGCTGTGCCTGGTGACCAAGCGGCTGGAGGCCGGAGGCTTCACCTGGCCGCCGGTGCGCGAAGGGTCGGTGACGCTGAGTGCGGCGCAGTTGCGGCTGTTGTTCGCCGGCCTGGACTGGACACAGATGGTCCAGAAAACGTCTTCGTTGCTCAGCGAAATTCGACAAAACGCTTGATGGTGCTAGCGAATCTCGATGTGCGCAGGGTATTCTGCGGACATGAGTTTCGATCCCGCGTCGCTGCCGCGCGAGCCTGACCAGCTGATCGAGATGGTGCTCTCGCTGCAAGGCGAGAACGACAAGCTGCGGGCCATCCTGGCGACGCTGAAGCGAGCGCTGTTTGGCGCGCGATCGGAGCGGCTCGATGCCAACGCGGCGCAGTTGCCGCTGGGCCTCGGTGATCTCGCCGCCACCCCGGTCGAGCCGGAGCCGACACCGAAGCCGCAGCCGGCGGACCGGCCAACGCGCCCACAGGCCGTGCGCAACATCGGCGGCCTGCCGAAGCATCTGCCGCGCGAGGAGATCATCATCGAGCCGGAGGCGCAGACGTGCCCCTGCTGCCAAGGCAAGCTACACCTGATCGGCGAAGATGTCAGCGAGATGCTCGACGTCATCCCGGCGGTGATCCGGGTCCAGCGCATCCGCCGCCCCCGCTACGGCTGCCGCGCCTGCGAGAGTGCCGTGGTGCAAGCCCCCGCGCCGCCGCGGCTGGTCGAGGGCGGCATGGCGACGACCGCGCTGGTCACCCATGTGGTCGTCTCGAAGTTTGCCTGGCACCTGCCTTTGCATCGCCAGGTGCAGATGCTGGAGGCGCACGGGATCGACCTCGACCGCTCGACCCTGGTGCATTGGGTCGCACGCGCCGCGTGGTGGCTGAAGCCGCTGCACGAGCTGCTGGTGGCGACGGTGCTGTCGGCACCGAAAGTGTTCTGCGACGACACGCCGCTGCCGGTGTTGGACCGGACCCGCAAGCGGACGCGGATCGCGCGGCTCTGGTCCTACGCAACCGACGACCGGCCGTGGCAGGGGCCTGCGCCGCCAGCGGTCGTCTACCTGTTCGCCGAGGATCGCAAGGGTCGTCATGTCGCCGAACACCTCGCCGGGTTCAGCGGCGTCCTGCAGGTCGACGCTTATGCCGGCTATTCTGAGCTCGCCAGGCCCGATCGGCCCGGCGGAGCGATCATCTTGGCCTATTGCCTCGCCCATGCCCGTCGGCGGTTCTTCGAGGTCCACAAGAAGACAGCCTCGTCGGCCACCGAGGAGGCGTTGCGCCGGTTCGGCGCCGTCTACGACATCGAGGCGCGCATCCGCGGCGGCTCCGCCGAGGCCCGTGTGGCCGTCCGGCAGGCGGAAACCAGACCGCTGCTCGAGGATCTGAAGCCCTGGCTGATGGCGCGTCTGGCCGAGGTCTCGGCCAAGTCGCCGCTCGCGGAGGCCATCCGCTACACGCTCGGGCACTGGGACGGGCTGACGGTGTTCCTCGACGACGGACGTGTCGAGGTCGACAGCAATACCGTTGAGCGTACCATCCGGCCGATCGCACTGGGACGGAAGAACGCACTGTTTGCCGGATCCACCGGCGGCGGACAGAGTTGGGCTGTTCTGGCCTCGCTGATCAACACCGCCAAGTTGCATCAGCTCGATCCACAAACCTACCTCGCCGATGTGCTGGAGCGGATCGTCTCCGGCCGGACCAAGATAAATGCCTTGCGCGAGCTGCTGCCCTGGACCTGGAAGGCGGCGCGGGACCAAGCCGCCGCTGCCGCATGACGCGCCCGCGCAGAAGATCGGCACGCCCCACCGACACGGCGATGAACCTCGAGAAACTCGAAGCCTGGCTGGATCGAGTCGATCCCCAACCGCGGGTTGACGGCGTATCGATGCTCGACGGCTATCTGACCGCGATCGTCATCGGTCCATGCTCGATCCCACCCGACGAATGGTTCGCCGATTTGCTCGGCCCGAACGGCCACATCGGCTCCGCGAATGGCGAGCGGTTGGCCGCCATCACCGCGATCGTCGCCCGCTTCAACGTCATCAGCGAGGGTCTCTCGACGGCGCCGAAGCACCACGCGCCGATCTTTGAGCGCAGGGACGACGGCACCGTCCTCGCCGAGCCCTGGTGCATGGGATTTCTCGCCGCCATGCGGCTGCGCCGCGACGCCTGGCGGCCGCTGCGCGATCTCGATCGGATCGAGCACGGTCTGCTGCTGCCGATCCTGCTCCACTGCACCGATCACCTCGGGCGCCCAATGCTCGGGCCACCCCGCGAGGGGGCCGAAACCGAGCAGTTTCCGCGCACCGCCTACCACAACATCCCGACCGTGCTCCCCGAAATCAGGCAATTCTGGATGCCTCAACGTCTCCAAGAAGCCTGACCGTAGCAGGTCCGGCGGCGTCCGGCGGCGTGGGGTTCTCGCAGCGGTTACGGTGAATTTGGTGCGCAGTTGGGGCGCGCTCAGGATCATGACGCCGGATGGCCTGCCGATCTACCAGCGCTCGGCGACCTGCCCGGGCGCCTGGCTCGTCACAGTGCATAGCGGCGTCACCCTCGCGCCGCTGCATGCCCGGATATTGGCACAGGCCGTTCATGACGATCTGCTGCCAGAGTCGCTCGTGCCGTTCTCGCCGCTTCGCTTCACCGCGCCGGTGGCGGCCTGAGGGTATCCCTCCGCCGACGACCGCCTTGCCGGGATAGCAGCCAGCCGATTTGCTGCGTGGCATGCTGAGAGGCAAGCCCGGAGCCGCATGGAGGAGACGTCGACTTTGGCGTAGTTGGCCGCGGTGGTGGCGGAGCGGTGTCGCAGGACGGCGCCGATCGTGTCCAGCGTCGCCCCGGCGCGCAGCATGGGGTAGGTTCAGGATACGTGTAAAAAGTGGTCACACGCCCTACCGGGCTGCAGAGCTATCCGTCCCCACTCGCATAGTCCTGGCAATCGGCAAGGTCGCGGCATGCTTGAGGACCAGTTCGGCGACCCGTTGCCGCGTCCAAAGTTCCACGCCATCGACCGGAGCAACGTCATCCGGATGCAGCAAGGAGGCAAGGACCGTCAGCCCCCCTTTAGCGAGCGGCGGTGACGGCGGCCGT
>JBDTFI010000578.1:0-2547 GCA_039938035.1 Acetobacteraceae bacterium
ATCGGTCGCTACGTCCTGATGCCGGAAGTGATCGGCGAATTGTCGCGCATGGAGCGCGGCGCGGGTGGCGAGGTGCAGCTGACCGACGGCATGGCCGGACTGATCGGCAAGCAACCCTTCCGCGGGCTGCGCTACGAAGGGCGACGCTTCGACTGCGGCGACAAGGTGGGGTTCCTGGAGGCCCAGATCGCCTTCGCGCTGAAGCGCCCTGATCTCGCCCCGGCGGTACGCGCATTCCTCAAGACCTATGCCGAGAGCTGAGGGAATGCCCTTCTCCCACGCTTTTCATCCGACGGTCCTGCGCGAGTACGACATCCGCGGCATCGTCGGCGACACGCTGCACGCCCCGGACGCCTTCGCCATCGGGCGTTCGTTCGGACAAGTGGTCGCGAGCGGCGGCGGGCGAACCGTCGCAGTCGGCTATGACGGGCGGCTGTCGAGCCCCGAGATGGAGGCCTCGCTCGTCACGGGATTGCGGGCGAGCGGGATGGACGTGCTGCGCGTCGGGCGCGGACCGACTCCGATGCTCTACTACGCGGCAACCACGCTCGAAACCGACGGCGCGGTGATGGTTACCGGCAGCCACAATCCGCCGGACTACAACGGCTTCAAGATGATGCTCGGCCGCAAGCCGTTCTTCGGCCGCCAGATCGCCGATCTGGGCACGCTCGCCGCGTCGGGCGACGTGGTGGACGCGGCCGAGGGGAAAGTCCGCGACGTCGATGTCTCCCGCGACTACGTCGCGCGCCTGCTTTCCGATTGGGATGGCGGAGACCGCAAGCTGAAAGTCGTGTGGGACAACGGCAACGGCGCTGCCGGCGACATCCTGGGCCGTCTGGTCGCCGGCCTGCCCGGCGAGCACACGATCCTTAACGGCGCGATCGACGGACGCTTTCCGGCCCATCATCCCGACCCGACCGTGCCCAGGAACCTTGAGCAACTGATCGCCGAGGTGCGCGCCCGCCGCGCCGATCTCGGCATCGCCTTCGACGGCGACGCCGATCGCATCGGCGTGGTCGATGATGCCGGCGGTATCATGTTCGGCGACCATCTGATGATCGTCCTCGCCCGCGACGTGCTGGCCCGCCATCCGGGCGCGACCATCATCGCCGACGTCAAGGCAAGCCAGGTGCTGTACGACGAGATCGCGCGTGCCGGCGGCAAGCCGCTGATGTTCAAGACCGGCCATAGCCTCATCAAGGCGAAGATGGCTGAACTCGACGCGCCGCTGGCCGGGGAGATGTCCGGGCACATCTTCTTCGGCGATCGCTGGTACGGGTTTGACGACGCGCTCTATGTCGCTGTCCGCACGCTCGGGATCGTGGCGCGCATGGATCGGCACCTGTCGGACGTGACCAAGGCGCTGCCCCAGGTGGTCAACACCCCGGAGCTGCGCTTCGATTGCGAGGAGGATCGGAAATTCCGCGTCGTCGAGGAGGTTGCCGCGCGTCTGCGTAAGGAAGGCGCGAACGTATCGGAGATCGACGGCGTGCGGGTGCTGACCGACGACGGTTGGTGGCTGCTGCGCGCCTCGAACACGCAGGCCGTGCTGGTGGCGCGGGCGGAGGCGAAGTCAGATATGGGACTGGCGCGGCTTAAGGCGGATCTGGTGCGTCATCTGGCCGCTTCGGGGCTGGAAGCCCCGGATTTCGAGGGCGGCAACGCCGGACACTGAGGGAACGCGCTTAGCGCGCCTCGTGCGACGACAGGAGCAGCGCCTCCGCTCGATCAAGATTGTAGCGGACAGCTGAAGCGAGGCGGGGATCGTCCAGCGCCTCCAGCGCCGCCTGATAGAGCGTGACCGCCTCGGCCAGCCGCGCCTCCCCGCCCAGTGCGGCGAGCGCGTTCGCGAGATTGGTGCTGCTCATCGCCCAGTCGCGCGGGAACGCCGCGCGCGTCGTGACCGTCAGCGCCGCGCGGCACGCCGCGACCGAGGCATCGAGCGCGTCCCGGTCGCCGGTGCGTTCTCCCAGGACCCCAAGGGCATCCGCCACGTTGTTTAGCGCGATCGCCCAATCGAGACTGCCGGGCGCATACCCGTCCACCGCGGCGCGGCCGTGGCCGATGGCTTCGGCGAGAGCGGACGGATCATCGGT
Source organism: Acetobacteraceae bacterium (assembly GCA_039938035.1). Classification (GTDB taxonomy): domain Bacteria; phylum Pseudomonadota; class Alphaproteobacteria; order Acetobacterales; family Acetobacteraceae; genus DATFDN01. The sequence continues at coordinate 2,097 of JBDTFI010000578.1, forward strand.
CAGCCGGCCCAGCATCGACAGGACCGCGCCGAGGTTGCGGTGCATCCGCGCCCGGTCCTCGCCATCGCTCGCGGCCAGCGCTTCCCGGTAGCTCCCGGCGGCCGCTTCAAGCCATGTGGGATCGCTCGTGTGCTCGCCCAGCACCGTCCGCGCCGCGCCCAGCAGCGCGAGGGAGCGCGGGTCGGTTTCGTCTGCGGCCAGCGCGGCGCGGGCCGCGGCGACGGCGGCCAACATCGTCTCCACATCGCCCGTCCGGACCGCCCGGTCGCGCAGTTCGGCGCTGCGGCGACGCTGCGCGTCGGCCTCGCTCACCCCTCGGCCCGCATCTCCGCGAATACCTTACGCGCCACGATCAGCGCCTCGCGCACCAGCGGCAGGCCGCAATAGCCAGACAAATGCAGCAGCCCTTCGACAAGCTCGTCCTCACTCCACCCTTCGCGCCGCGCCATCC
>JBDTFI010000579.1:0-4138 GCA_039938035.1 Acetobacteraceae bacterium
TCGATCGTGCGACTGCTGCCGAAAATGACCTCGGCCGTCTCGGCGGCGAGCTGCCGCCCGGCCTCGGAGGCCCCCGCCTGGACGATGACCGGCCAACCCTGGACGGGTCGGGCGATGTTCAGCGGCCCGCGCACGGACAGATGCTCGCCCTTGTGGTCGAGAACGTGCATCCGGTCGGGGTCGAAGAAGAGTCCGCTCGCTTGGTCGCGCAACCACGCATCGTCGGCCCAGCTGTCCCACAGCCCGGTGACGACGGCATGGAATTCGCGGGCGCGACGATAACGCTCATCGTGCTCGACATGATCCGTCAGGCCGAAATTCAGCGCCGCATCGGGGTTCGATGTGGTGACGACGTTCCACCCGGCCCGGCCGGCGCTGATGTGGTCCAGCGAAGCGAAGCGCCGGGCGATGTGATACGGCTCGTCGAACGTGGTGGAGGCGGTCGCGATCAGGCCGATGCGCTGCGTGACCATCGCGAGAGCGGAGAGCAGAGTGAGCGGCTCGAACGAGGTCGCGGTCGCGCTGCGCCGCAACGCCTCGATGGGCATGTTGAGCACGGCCAGATGGTCGGCCATGAAGAAGGCATCGAAGCGCCCGCGCTCCAGCGTTTGGATGAAGCGGACCAGATGACGAAGGTTGAAGTTCGCATCGGGATAGGCGCCGGGATAGCGCCACCAGGCGGTGTGGATCCCGACCGGGCGCATGAATGCGCCGAGATGGAGCTGCTTGCTCATGGGCGTCCTATCAGGCGAAGATCTCGCCGAGGCGGCGGATCGAGGCGAGCGCCTTCTCCTGCTCGAGGCCGGGCCACTGCACCCGCGTGATGAAATGGTTCACCCCGAGTTTCTCCCGCCAGCGTGCGATCTCCTCCTGCACCGAGACCTTGTCGCCGATGATGAAGCGGTCCCGCGCCAGCTCCTCGAACGTCATGGTGGCGGTCGGGCTCTCCATCCCCCAGGCGGCGTAGGAGTTGTATTTATACTCCAGCGCGGCGCGGCACTCGGCGAACGCCGTGGCGTGATTGGCCCCGACGTAGCATTCCCGCGCGATCGGGAACTCCTCCACCTGTTTGCCGGCCTCGCGCAGGGCGTCGCGATAGACGCGCATCAGCGGCTCGGTCGCGCCCAGCGTGGTGGCGTTGGCGATCAGCCAGGCATCGCCGATGCGCGCCGCGCGCTTCACCGCGGCCTCCACCAGCCCCGCCACCCACACCGGCGGGCCGCCCGGGCGAAGCGGCTTCAGGCTGATGCCATGATCCTTCACCGAATAGAACCGGCCCTCGAACGTCACCTTGTCCTCGGTCCACAGCCGGCGCATGAGCCGGATGCTCTCCGAGAACCGTGGCGCGCGCTCCTTTAACGAAACGCCGAAAGCATCGAACTCGCCCGGTCGATAGCCCAGTCCGACGCCGAGCACGAATTTCCCTCCGCTCAGGACATCGAGGGTCGCGGCCTCCTCGGCGACGTGCACCGGATTGAGGAGCGGCAGCAGCAGAATGTTGCCGCCGATCGTCATGCCCTCCGCCTCACGCAGCAGATAGGCCATCATCGGTGCGATTTGCAGCATTTGCAGCGGCGCGGTCAGGTAGTGATGCGGGAACAGCAGGGAAGCGAAACCAGACCGGCGGGCGACCCGCACCTGCTCCACCAGCTCCGGAATGCGCGCGGCAACGGAGTCGCCTTCGGGGAACTGGGTGTTGATGAACATGCCGATCTTCATGAGCGGGTCCTCAGTCAGCAATCGTCAGTCAGCAACCGATAGCCGACGCCCGGCTCGGTGACCAGCAAGGCACCGGCGGGTCCGAGTTTCTGACGGAGATGACCGACATAGACCCGCACGTATTGCTGGTCCTCGACATGCGCCGGTCCCCAGATGGCGGTCAGAATCTGCGGATGCGTCAAAACCCGCCCCGCGTTCCTCGCCAGCAGTTCCAGCAGGTCGTACTCCCGGGGGCTGAGCGTAACCGGAACGCCGTCCAGCCGCACCAAACGGCGGGCGAAATCGACGTGCAGCGTCCCGCCGTGAAACGCCTCGACCCGGTCGTGACCGAGGTCCGAGCGGAGGGCGGCGCGGATGCGGGCCAGCAGCTCGCCGACGTCGAACGGTTTTTCCACGTAGTCGTTCGCGCCGCCGTCCAGCGCGATGATCTTCTCGGCGGGTCGGTCACGGGCGGACAGGACGATGACGGGGATCGCCGAAAAGGCGCGGAGCCTCGTCAAGACCTCCTGCCCATCGATATCAGGCAGGCCGAGATCGAGCAGGATCAGCGCGGGCGAGCGGGCGGCGGCGAGGCGCAGCGCTTCCGCGCCGCTCATCGCGCGCAGCACGGGGTACCCCGCCGCCTCCAGGACCGGCCCCAGGAAACGGTGGATCTGCGGCTCGTCGTCGACAACGAGGATGGCGTCGCCGGTCATGACGCCCGTGGCAGCACGATGCGGATGACCGCGCCGCCGGCCCCGCCCGCGCTGATCGCGCCGCCCATCGCCTGAAGCAATCCGCGCGCGATTGCGAGCCCCAATCCGGTGCCAGGCACGATCCGATCGCCGCGAAGGGCGCGGTAGAAGCTGTCGAAGACGTGCGGCCGGTCATGTTCGGGGATGCCGGGACCGTCGTCGGCCAGCGAGATCGTCACGTCGTCGCCGGCGGCTTCGGCGGCGACGCGCACGATGCCGCCTTCCGGGCCGTACTTCGCCGCGTTCTCGAGCACGTTCACGAGCACCTGTTCAAGCAGATCCGCGTCGGCATGTACGGCGATCCCCTCGGGAATTGTCTGCTCCACCGCGCCAATGCCGGGCACGCGCGCGACCGCCGCCTCGATCGCCGTGGCGACGCCGACGCGCTGCAGGCGCGGGATGATTTCGCCGGTTTCCAGCCGCGTCATTTCGGTAATGTTGGCGAGGAAGCGCGTCATGCGGACCGTGTCCTCCTCGATCGCCGCCAGCAGGTCGCCGCGCGCGCCCGCCGAGAGCTTGTCCCAAGCGGTTCGCAGCGTGCCGGCGGCGCCGCGGATGCCGGTGAGCGGCGTGCGCAGATCGTGCGACAGCGAGTTGAGGAGCGCCGTGCGGAGCTTCTGCGTCTCCGCTTGGGCGTCCGCGCGCACCGCGTCGGCGGCCAGACGCACCCGCTCCAGCGCCGCCGCGCCCTGATCGGCCAGTGCCGCCAGAGCTTGGAGCGGCGCCTCCTCTAACTTGCCGTCGGAGCGCACGCCCAGCAAACCCGGCATTCCACGTACCGTTCGCATCGGCAGGAAGCGCCAGGCGGCGGAGGGAAGTGTGAGGGTGCCGCGTCCGGACGGCTCGCCCTTAGCGAAGGACCACCGTGCCGCCGCCCAGCTTCCCTCGTCCATCGTGTCGGTCGGAGGCTCCGCGGCCGAGATATCGAAATCGTCGGCGTGCGGCAGCAGCACAACCGCGCGTCCGGCGATGGCGGCGGCTTCGTGCGCCACTTCCCGCAGCAAATCCGGTTCGGTGGCTGGTGCGCCAAGCCGGCGGCTGAAGCCGCTGAGGCGGCGCAGATTCTCGATCCGCCCTTGCGCGGCCCGCGCCTGCGCGCGCAAGCGGCTCGCCATCAACCCGGTGATCACGGCGACACCGGTGAACACGCCGATCGCGATCACGTCGCGCGGCTCCTCGATCGTCAGACGATAGAGCGGCGGGATGAACAGGACGTTCCACGACACGAACGCCAGCGTCGCCGCGTACAGCGCCACGGCCAACCCGTAGAGCGATGCGGCGCCGACGACGGCGGCGAGGAACAGCATCCCCAACGCCTCGTGCTCCAGCCACGGATGCGCCAACTCTCCCAACGCGATCACGACGCCGTCCAGCGCCGTCGCGACGGCCCAGGGAACCCATCCGATGGGCAGTGCCACAAGCTGGCGCCGTACGCGCGGCGCATCCCCGGTCGGCACGACATGGACGGCGAACTCGCCGCCCTGGCGGATCAGGCTGCCGGCCAGCGTCTGGCCCATGATCCGCCGCCGCACCGACGGCTGGCCGCGCCCCATGACCAGATGGGTCACGTTGCGCGCCCGCGCCAGATCGAGGGTCGTGCGCACGATGTCGGCGTTGGCGCGCGTTTCGACCTCGGCGCCGAGTTGCGCGGCCATCTCCAGCGTCTGGCGGATCGGCTCGCCGCC
>JBDTFI010000580.1:0-5457 GCA_039938035.1 Acetobacteraceae bacterium
GTCTCTCGTGGAACAGGTACCGCATACTAAAGAGGCGCGGGTGAAAAAGACAGTTTCAACTGCGCTGGCCGCCTTGCTGGCAGCAACCAGCGTCTCTGTCGCGGCCGTCTCGCCCTCTGGCAACACCCTGCATCTCCCCTCCGTACCAAGGGGGGCAGAGACGCAGTAGGCAACGCCGCCACCACGGCCGACTGGCCTCCAGGAATTCAGAAGCCGCCCCTGACAGAACGGACCGTTTGCTTTCAGGCCGCCCGAAGGACGATGCGCGTCCTTCGCTCCACTCCACTCGTCTCGCAGAGGATATTCCCGGATGGGCATCTCGAATTTTCCAGCGGCCTTGCAGCTCATCATTCAGCAAGGCTTTCTGGAGCGCGAGTTCCAGCACGCACTGAACTCGCGCCTCGGATACCGCGCCTGCGCCGACCGGGAGGAAATCGCCGTCGGTATCGGTGAAACCCTCACCAAGACGCGCGCCGGCCTCAAACCTTCCGTCGTCACTCCGTTGCCGCCGGCGTCGAACACCAATTTCGATAACGGCTTGACGCCGACGACATGGGGAGTAGAGCAGTACACGCTCACCATGAACCACTACGCGGCCACGACCGATCTTAACATGATCACAAGCCGGGTAGGCATCTCCAGCCTGTTTCTGCAGAATGCCTTCGTGAACGGCGAGCAGGCGGCCCGCAGCCTCGATGATTTAGCTCGAAATGCTCTTTTCGCCGCGTATTTCGGCGGTAATACTCGCGTCAGTGCCAGCCTCCCCAGCGCCGGCCCCACGGTCGCCGTTGACGACGTCAGGGGCTTCACAACTGCGTTTGTCAATGGCGCCCAGCTCCCTGTCAGCTCGTCGAACTCGCTCACCGTGACCGTCGGATCCGACGTTTATACGCTCATCGGTGCCAGCGCGGACGTCGTCAGCACCTCCACGGCGCCGAACGGCATGTCGGGCACGCTCACGTTTTCAGGTAATGTGTCCGTATCCGATGGCACGGCCGGCAGCACCGTCATGGCGCCCAATGCGTCCGTCATTTTGCGCCCCGCCCAGCGCGGCAACACCGCCCAGCTTCTCGCCGCAGACAGCCTGACGATGGGCTCCCTGCTCGATGCCGTGGCGAAGTTGCGCCTCAACGCGGTGCCGGAGATTGACGGGGTGTACAATTGCTATCTCGACCCGGTGTCTGCACGCCAGCTCTTCGGCGACCCTGACTTCAAGCAGCTTTTTCAGGGTGCGACCTCAGCCAACCAGGTCTTCCGTCAGGGTATGGTCAACCAGTTCCTCGGCCTACGCTTCATCCCGACGACCGAGGCGTATGTGCAGCCGCACCCCACGTTGTCTGGTTTAATGGTTCGGCGTCCGATCGTCTGCGGGCAAGGCGCGCTGATCGAGGGCGACTTTGCCGGAATGGCTGCCAACGACGTGGCGCCAAAGGATTCCATCGTTAGCATCGTCGACAACGTGGCGATGGTAACTCGCGAGCCGATCGACCGTCTTCAGCAGATCATTGCGCAGTCATGGTATTGGATCGGCGGCTTCTGCGCCCCCTCCGACACCACCACCAACTCGACTACGATCCCTACCGCGACGAATGCGGCGTACAAGCGCGCAGTCATGATCGAACATATCGGCTAGTCCTTTAGTGGCGAGCGTCGTCAGACCGCCAGCATCAGATTTTGTCCTGTTCCCTGTAACAACGGGTTTGTCGCGGTGTTCACCAACGCGGAAAAGACCGATGTGCGCCGGTTCTGCGGATATCCCGCATACGGATCGGGAGCGGCGGGATTTGAGAACTGGCGCTTCTATCAGGTGTACGGCGAGCTGGAGTTCCGTATGAACAACCTGGCTCCGGAAGAGGAAACGATCGCGCGCCGATATCTTGCGCAACTTGGCTCCCTTGAGATCGCGGTGGTCCGTGCTGGCGACAGCCTTGATACGGACCAGGCTGCTGTATGGACTCGCAACCGAACCGAGGTACAGGACCGCGAACGGCTGCTCGACGAGTGGCGTCGTCGCCTTTGCGGCTTCTTTGGGGTGCCACCGGGTCCGGCTTTGCGCGACAGCGGCATCACACTGGTGGTGTGATGCGCCACGCTCGACTTCAGGATCGGATCAGCTGGGCGTCGAACATCTGCGCGCGTGCTGCGGGCGAGTGGGCCGATGCGTACCGCGCGCCCGGTCCGTCAGACCCGCTTGCTCCCGCTAACCGGTTCCTGCGGATACCGGCTCTTTTTACCGGAATGCAGGGAAAATTTGTCCGTCCACAAGGCTATGGGGATGCCTTGGCTCATGGCATCTTCGACTACGCGTACACTTGTCCGGGCGACTACCTGGTTCAAGGTGACTGCATCTGGTTCGTTGCCGCGCAGGGCCGCCTCCTGCCAGCGCTCTGCGTGCGGACCAATCGCGTCATATCCTTCACTCGCGCGGAAGCACCGACCGCCACCGGAACGAACAGCTATGGCGGCGTTACCGCCGCCACCGTTGCTCGGTTGCTGACCCGGTGGCCAGCCAGCGTCATCGGCTCGTCCGGCAGCGGTCAACCGTCTGCGGACCTGCCCAGCGATAGTAGTACCCCCTATTGGACCGTTCTCCTGCCAGCCGTTCCGGGAGTTGTGCTGCTGCCCGCCGACCTGATGTCCGACGATCTGGGTCGTGCTGCCATTATTTCTGCAGCCGAACTGACTGCCCTCGGATGGCGATTGACTGTCAAGCAGGCGATCACCTGATGGCCGATCAGTCAGATATAGAGACCGCCCTCGTAGCGCTGGCTTCTGCGGCGCTTTACCCGAACGGGACGAGCGCGGGCAGCGTGCCAGGGGTGGACTGTCGCATCTACCGCGGGTGGCCCAACGCGGCGGCGCTGGACGGTGACCTGCGGGCGGGAAACGTCAACGTCACGGTGTTTCCTGGTCAGGGCACTGGCCGTGTCACTACCCGTTACCAGCAGGAATGGACGGCAGCCCTCGCTCTCCCGACGCTCACAGCCGCTGTGTCCGGTCTGATCGTCAGCTTCGGCGGAAGCGCGGACGCGGGCCAACTCGCTGGGATACTCGTGAATGAGCGCGCTTATCCGTATCGGACCCAACCCGGCGACACACCGGCGTCCGTTGCTGCCAATCTCGCCGCGCAGGCGCGGGTTGACGAGATCGTTCAGCTCTCCGGCGCGACACTTACCATCCCAGGCGCTAGCCGGTTGCTCGCCCGAGTGGTGGCAGACGCAGCCGCACAGAAGGAAGTGCGCCGCCAGACCCAGACGTTTCGCATCACCTGTTGGTGTCCCACGCCTGGTGTTCGGGACACGGCTGCGGCCGCGATTGACCAGGCCCTCGCTGAGATGTCGTTTATCGGTCTGTCCGACGGCACACAGGGGCATCTGATATATGCCGGAACGACGGTCTTCGACCAATCGCAGGACGCGCTCCTCTACCGCCGCGACCTTCGTTACAGCATCGAATATGCGACCGTGCTGTCGGCCACGCAACCGACAATGCTGTTCGGCGAACTTGAGATCAACGCAGCGACCGTCGCCGCCTAAGTCGCACCCACGCAACCAATTAAGCCCACACGGGAGAGCAGATGGAGATGCACCTGGTCGTGGTGAGGCCGTTTGGCGGCCTTGCCCGCGGCGACGCCGTTACCGACGCGGCGCGGATCGCCGACATACTACAGAGCGAGCACGCCCGCGACGTGGTGCGCGTGGTCGCGCCAAAGAGAGGCTGAAATCATGCCGATCGTCCAACAAGGAAGCGTGAATACGACTGCCTTGGTCGTTCCCGACCTTTACGTCCAAATCGTGCCGCCGCAGAACCTGATTCTTAATGGCGTTCCGACTGACGTGCTGGGCGTCGTTGGGACCGCTTCATGGGGCCCGGTCGGCCAACCCGTCATCGTCGCGACAATGGCGGACTACGCTCAGAGCTTCGGGCCGATAATGGCTCGCAAGTACGACATGGGCACCCAGGTGGCGACCGCAGTGCAGCAGGGCGCCCAGAATTTCCGATGTGTCCGCGCCACCGACGGGACCGACACTGCCGCCCAGGTGACGGTGCCCAGCACGACGGTTACCTTCACCGCGCTTCATACCGGATCGCTTGGCAACCAGATATCGCTTGTCCTTGCCGCGGGCGCCAAGCCGGGTACTTGGCGACTCACGGTGACGCTCCCGGGTTTGCAGCCCGAATTGTACGACAATCTCGCTGGTGTCGGGGCGGCATTTTGGAGCGCGCTTGCCAGTGCTGTGAACCAGGGTCAAGGTTCTCAGCGGGGTCCCTCGCAGCTCGTCGCCGCCAATGCTGGCGGCGCTGTAGCCGCGCCTTCGGCCTTCTCCCTGGTCGTGGGTTCTGGCACCCCCGGCACCGATGGCGCGAGCAATGTTACTGCCGCCCAACTCGTGGGCGTCGATATCCCGCCGCGTTCCGGGATGTATGGCCTCCGCGGCCAGGGCTGCGGGATCGCACTCCTTTCCGATGCGGACGATCCGACGCAGTGGACCGTCCAAGCAGCGTTCGGGTTGCAGGAGGGGATCTACATGATCTTGACGGGGCCGCCTGGGGACACGGTCCAAAATGCCGTCGCCGCCAAGAACCTGGTGGGACTCGATAGCTATGCTGCCAAACTCATGTTTGGCGATTGGCTATGGTGGTCCGACCAAGTGAACAATATCGTCCGTCTCGTTTCGCCGCAGGGCTTCGCGGCCGGGCGCCTCGCCAATCTTTCGCCGGAGCAATCGAGTCTTAACAAGCAACTCTATGGCGTCATTGGCAGCCAGAAAACAGGCACCCCCGGCTCAGGTCAGGCCACCTCGTATTCCTCAGCCGATCTCGCGGTGCTTCTGGCGCCCGGCATCGACGTGATCTGCAATCCGCAGCCGGGTGGCAACTATTGGGGCGTGCGGGGCGGCCACAATTCCTCCTCCGACCCTGCAGTAGACGGCGATAACTACACGCGTCTTACGAACTATATTGCTGCCACACTGGCGGCCGGTATGGGGACATACGTAGGTCAGGTAATTAACGCCGACTTGTTCCGTCGTATTCGCGCCACCCTACTCAGCTTCCTGCAGTCGATGCTCGGCCAGGGACTGCTTGGTAGCGCCGACGGCAACCTTCCGTACAGCGTCGTCTGCGATACATCAAACAATCCTCCCGCCCGCACCGGCCTCGGCTACGTGCAGGCGGACGTGCAGGTGCAGTACCAGGGCATCAACGAGAAGTTCATCGTCAATCTCGAAGGCGGGCAGACGGTTCAGGTCGCGGTGCAGACCCTACCCGGCGGCCAACCTTCGCTCGCAGCTCAGTCCTCGTAAGGAGTGTCGCGTATGGCCACCACCACCACCTTCTCGGTCGGTCGCGACACCCAGCTCGTCGTGATTGGTCCCAGCGGCCGCATCGACCTTGCCTATGTCAGCAGCTTCGAGGCGCGGCAGCTAACCCATTCCATAAGGGTTGATAGGCTAG
>JBDTFI010000581.1:0-5724 GCA_039938035.1 Acetobacteraceae bacterium
CGTGAAGGCGCTGTCCGGCGCGCAGGTGATGGCGACCGATCTGCGCGCCTCGGTCTCACTGGTGCTGGCCGGGCTGGCCGCGAAGGGGGAGACGGTGGTGAACCGCGTGTACCACCTGGATCGCGGCTATGAGGCGGTGGAACGGAAGCTCGCCGCGTGCGGGGCGGAGATCGAGCGGGTCGCGGGGTAGCCCCTCACCCGGCTCGTTTCACTCGCCGACCTCTCCAGCAAGCGGGAGAGGTGAAGAACCCGATCCCCTCTCCCGCACTTGCGGGAGAGGTCGACTCGCGCCGCGAGCGGGTGAGGGTGCTACCCCGCGACCCGCTCGATCTCCGCCCCGCACGCGGCAAGCTTCCGCTCCACCGCCTCATAGCCCCGATCCAGGTGGTACACGCGGTTCACCACCGTCTCTCCCTTCGCGGCCAGCCCGGCCAGCACCAGTGAGACCGAGGCGCGCAGATCGGTCGCCATCACCTGCGCGCCGGACAGCGCCTTCACGCCGCGTACGATCGCCGAGGCGCCGTGGACGTTGATGCGCGCACCCATGCGGTTGAGTTCGGGGACGTGCATGAAGCGGTTCTCGAAGATGGTCTCGGTGACCATCGCCGCACCCTCGGCGACCGACATCAGCACCATGAACTGGGCCTGCATGTCGGTGGGAAAGCCCGGGTAGGGTTCGGTCATCGCGTCGGTGCCGTGCAGCCCGTTCAGGCGGCGGACCACGAGCGCGTCCGGTTCCTCGGCGATATCGACGCCGGCGTCGCGCAGCGTCCGCACGACGGCGCCTAGATGCTCCAGCTTGCCGCCGAGCAGACGCACGGAGCCGCCGGTGATCGCGGCGGCGCAGGCGTAGGTTCCGGTCTCGATCCGGTCCGACACGATGCGGTGGCGCGCACCGTGCAACGCGGGAACGCCTTCTACGGTCAGGCGGTCCGAGCCGATCCCCTCGACGCGCGCACCCATCGCCACCAGGCAGACGGCGAGGTCGGCGATCTCGGGCTCGCGCGCGGCGTTCACCAGCACGCTCTGGCCGTCGGCGAGTGCGGCGGCCATCAGCAGGTTCTCGGTCGCGCCGACCGAGACGGACGGGAAGACGATGGTGGCCCCGCGCAGGCGGCCCCCGACGCGGGCATCGACGTAGCCGCCCTCGAGGCTGATCGTCGCCCCCATCTGCTCCATGCCCTTGAGGTGGAGGTCGATGGGCCGGGTGCCGATCGCGCAGCCGCCTGGAAGCGAGACCCGTGCCTCGCCAACGCGCGCGAGCAGCGGGCCGAGAACGAGGACGGAGGCGCGCATCTTTCGGACGATGTCGTAGGGCGCCTCGGTGCTCGTGATGGCGCCGCCGAGCGAGAGGGTGCGGCCGTCATTGCCGATAGGGTCGACGGCGATCCCGTGCCCGGTGAGCAGGTCGGCCATCGTGGCGATGTCGGCGAGGTGGGGCACATTCTCCAGCACTAGCCGCTCCTCGGTGAGGAGGCCCGCCGCCATCAGCGGCAGCGCCGCGTTCTTGGCCCCCCCGATCGTGATCTCTCCGGCGAGCGGCCGGCCGCCGCGGATGCGGATGCGGTCCATGCGTGAAGTCCTCGGGGCGTTGCTGGATGGCGCTTAGAGCACGCGGGCGCGTCGGGGCAAACGCGAAGGTGGCCAACCCGCTACTGTCATGCTCGCGAATGCGAGTACCGGCATGGCAGCTGGCCGCGATCGACGAAGGGATCGAGGCAGCCGACGAGGGTCGCGTTGTCGATCATGAGGAGGTCCGCGGCGTGGGTTCGGTCGTGGGGACGCTCCGATGAGCTTCCCATGCCGAAATGCGGATAGCCCGGACCCCGAGGAGCAGCGCCGCCAACTCGGCCGCCATCTTCGCGACAATCCGAGCCTGGGGGCGTTGCGGGACGAAGCGATGGCGGATGCCTACGGCGACGCGATGCCGCGGGCGGAGCGGGAGACCGACTTGCCGCGCGACCTGTTCCCCTGGTCCTGCCCTTACAGCTTCGAGCAAGTCCTGGACGACGGCTTCTGGCCCGAGCCGAAATAGGTCAACCGGCCCGGTAGATGACCCCCCCCGGCATCGGTGCCGGCACACCGGTCGTGGACGGCAGGCTGAGCGGCAGGCCGCGCAGGCTGCGGATGGCGAGGAAGCCAAACAACTCCGCCTCCAGCGCGTCGCCGTCCCAGCCGACTGATTCCACGGGTTCGACCGGGGCCGCCAGGGCCGCCGCCAGCCCCGTCATGAGGGTCGCGTTGTGGCGCCCGCCGCCAGTGACCAACCAGCGCCTTGGCGATGCGGGCAGATGGGCGCGTGATGCGGCGATGGAAGCGACGGTGAAGGCGGCGAGGGTCGCGGCGCCGTCGGGGAGCGACAAACCCTCGATCGCCGTCAGGGGGAAATCGTTGCGATCGAGCGACTTGGGCGGCCGCAGGGCGAAGAACGGATGCGCCAGCAGCCGCGCGAGCCGGGCCTGATCCACTTGTCCCGATGCGGCGATCCGGCCATCCTCGTCGAACGGTCGGCCGGTGTGACGGCGCACCCAGTCGTCGATCATCGCGCTCGCCGGCCCGGTGTCGAAGGCGGTGACGGTGGCGCCGTCGAGGAACGTCACGTTGGCGACGCCGCCGAGGTTGAGGACCGCCAGCGGCTTCGCCAGGTCGCGGGCGAGGGCGGCGTGATAGAGCGGCGCGAGCGGCGCGCCCTGGCCGCCTGCGGCCACGTCGGCCAGCCGGAAGCCGGCGATCACGTCGATCCCGAGCAGCCACGCCAGCAGCGCGCCATCGCCGATCTGGCGCGTGAAGCGGCGCTCCGGGCGATGCAGGACGGTCTGGCCGTGAAAACCGACCACCGCGACGGCATCGGCCGTCAGGCCTGCTTGCTGGATCACTGCGCGCGCTGCCACGGCGTTCGCTTGCGTCACCGCGGCTTCGATGTCGTCGAGCGGCTCCGTCGCCCGCGCCGGGTCCCTCGCGATCGCCAGCAACTCCGTCCGCAACGCGGGGGGGTAGGGCAGCGTGATCGCGCCGCGCCGTGCGCCGACAAGCTCGCCGTCGGTCTCGATCAGCGCGGCGTCGATGCCGTCCATCGAGGTGCCGCTGATCAGCCCCAGAGCCAGCCGGTCAGGCTGGGACATCGGCGCTGTCGATGAACGTCACCCCCATTTCGCGCAGGTGCGCGCGGGCATCGTCGACGGTCGTCCGTCCTGCGGTGGTGGGAATGCCGATGCCGCGGCACGCATCCTCGATCACGTACACCTCGTAGCCGAGCCGGATCGCGTCCTCGGCCGACCAAGCGACGCAGAAATCCGTCGCGAGGCCGGCGAGGAAGATGCGTAGGAAGCCGCGCTGGCGCAGCCAGCCGTCGAGGCCGGTGGGGGTGCGGCGGTCATTCTCGAAGAACGTCGAGTAGCTGTCGATCGCCGGATCGACGCCTTTGCGGATGATCACGTCGACCTTGGCGAGGTCGAGATCGGGATGCATCGCGGCACCGGTGCTACCTTGTAGCGCGTGATCCGGCCAGAGGATCTGCGATCCGTAAGGCAAAGCGATCGTCTCGTAGGGCTTCGACCCGGGGTGGGAACTGGCGAAGGATTGATGCCCCGGCGTGTGCCAGTCCTGCGTGGCGAACGCATGCGTGGCGCGATCGGCAAGCAGGCAGTTGACGAGGCCCACCACCGCCGCGCCATCGGCGACCGGCAGCTCCCCGCCTGGCATGAAGGTCGGCTGGATGTCGACAAGGCCAAAGATGTCGGTCGTCGTGAGTGGCTTTAATCGAGGCATCGCCTATTGTGGTCTGAGCCGCTTGGCCATGTCCACCGCGACGCCAAGGATCGGCATGGATGTCACCCGATGTCATGTCCGGTACAAAGGCCGCGTGAGATAGCGGGCAAGCAGCGGTGTGGCGAGGACCGCGAACCAGAGATATAGCGCGAGATTGGGTCGCACCGCGCCCACCCCCAACGCCGCTACGAACAAAGCGAGCGCCAGAGAAGACCGCACGATTTGCCGATGAGCGACGACGGTGCGATGAACCTCGATCCAGAGCAAGAGATTCACAAGCGCGATCAAGAAAAGATGCGTGCCGTAGATCATGACCGAACCCAGTTTCGCGCCTGAGCCCGCCAGCCCGGGAAGGCTGGTCGAAATCGGCACCAGAACGATCAGGAACAGGAAGGCAAGATGGAGCCACGTTTGAAACGGCGTGACCGAGTTGGTCATCGCCAGCCGCTGTTGCTGCGACACCCAATATCTGGCGGAGATAGCGAAGCTGAGCACGACGGTGACGAGTTCCCCGTTCATGTCGGGTAACATGTCGAGAACCGATCCTCTATGCGCTTGGATCGACGGCAGCAGCGTCGTCGCGACCAAGGTCATCGCGACGCCGAACATCGTGTCGCTGAGGCTCGCGAGTCGATCAGAGGATAGGAAGATCGAAACGCCGGCTTGATTGGCCTTGGCGTCCATGCGTGTACCCAATCGTATGCCGCGACTGTTTTGCGGCGGCCGGCTTCAATCTCCAAGCATCAGACCTGGCAGGAAGATGTAAGTGTCTGTCCCAAAACATCTTGAGTCTTTTGAGTAACTGTGATTCGCTATTGGCGGCGCCGATTCGCAGGAGGCCTCCGATGTGGACGAACGAGAACCGCAGCCGCTATGACGGTGGCAAACTGCGCTACCCGAGCGACCTGACCGACGAGGAACGGGCTTTGATCGAGCTTTTGATTCCTCCGGCCAAGCGTGGCGGCAACCTGTATCGACCCGCATGGGTATGACGGCGGCAAGCGGATCAAAGGCAAGAAGCGCCATGTCCTTGTAGACACCCAGGGTTTGCCGTTGCACGCGGTCGTGCATTTGGCTGACATTCAGGATCGCGACCGCGGTGTCCTGGTGATGGCGACCCTGTTCGACCTGTATCCTTTCCTGCTCAAGCTCTACGCCGATGGGGGCTATCAAACCACAGTTTCGTGACGGACTTCGGCGGGTTCTGCGCCACGTCGACGTGGAGATCGTCAAGCGCTCGGATCGAGCCCACGGTTCTGCTGATTCTGGCCGGACCCGCTACCGTTCACACTGGGGCGGAGCATCCCCGCGACCGGCCGCGCCATCGATGCGTTGGACCGACTGGGCCGGCTCGATCTTTCGTCGGGCGTGGCGCCGGAAGATCGCGCCCACCCGGTCATGGTGCCGCTAACCGAGCGCGTGGTCCACGAGGCACAGTGTCAACACTGTCAACAGTGTCACGCGGGGGAGCGAGGCGAATGCGCGCCACATCCTGGCCCGAGACCCGTGCCCCGGGTCCTACCCGCGGACGCTGCCCGAGCCGGGCGACTGGTGTTCCTGCTGCAAAGCTCGTCGCTTCTGGACAACCGCCGCCTCGCCCGGTTGGCGCTGCTGGCCGTGTCATCCGCCGGACGGCTGGCGACTGATCAGGTGCGGGAGTTGCGGACGTAAGCGGGGCGCCCTGCCCGCTATGCCCTCGCAAAACACGCCGCGCGCGCGGTCAAAAACTCACGCCATTCCGAGGCGTCGCCCTTCTCCGGCCGTCCCGGCCCTTCCCCCGCTACCCCCGCACGGAGTGTATGCCATAGTGTAGGCCATAAGAAAGCTACAAATGGAACTTAGGATTGAATCAATGACTTACGCGGAAAGCATGGCGGAGGGAGTGTCCGCCGCGACCAAAGCTAGTGTGCGGATTTTCTGGCGAAGATGACGATCATCCCCTGATACGTCCCCTGT
>JBDTFI010000582.1:0-3028 GCA_039938035.1 Acetobacteraceae bacterium
CGTCGCGGTTTCTTGCATGATCTTCGGCGGCATCTCCGGCTCATCCACCGCCGACACGGTGGCGATCGGTACCGTGCTGATGCCGGCGATGCGCGAGGAGGGCTACACGCCCGCCTTCTCGGCGGCGTTGATCGCCGCCGGCGCATCGATCGCCTCGATGGTGCCGCCGTCGATCATGGCGATCGTCTACGGCGCGGTGGGCGACGCCTCGGTCGGCGGTCTGTTCCTCGGGGGCGCCGTGCCGGGCGTGATGGTCTGCATCGGCTTGATGATCTACAGCTACTTCTTCGGCGCGCCGGGCCGGCCGAAGCGTCGCGCCACGATCTTCGAGTTCGGCGTCGCGCTGCGCGGGGCCATCCTGCCGCTGATGATCCCGGTCATCATCGTCGGTTCCATCCTCGGCGGCGTCATTACTCCGGCCGAAGCCGGCATGGCCGCGGTGGTCTATGGGATCGGCGTGCTGCTGCCGCTGATGAACCGGGGTCATTTCCGCCGGCTGCCGAAGGACTTCGCGATGGCGGCGGTGATGTACTCGATCCCGTTGATGGCCGTGGCCAGCGCCTCCGCCTTCGGCTGGATGCTCGCCTATCTGGGCGGCGCGGACATCATCATGGGCTGGGTGGCGGCAATGGGCACCACCGATTCCCGCGCCATCCTGTTCTTCGTCGCCCTGCTGTTCCTGATTGTCGGCGACTTCCTCGACGGGCTGCCCGCCATCATCATCCTGATGCCGGTGATCCTGTCGCTGGAGCATCTGGGCCACATCAATGCCGTGCATATGGGCGTCGTGGTGATCGTGACCCTGGCGTTCGGACTGATCACGCCGCCTTGCGGCATCATCCTGCTGCTGTCGTCCTCGCTCGCCGGGGTGTCGTTTTCCCGCGCGCTGCGCCAATCGGCGCCGATCTACGTGGTCTTCGTGATCGTGATCTGCGTCATCATCCTGCTTCCCGACATCGTCCTGTTCCTGCCGCGCCACTTCCTGCCGCGCGCGGTCGGCTGCTTTCCGCGGCCGCACGGGGGCGGGTGGATTTGTCCGTAGCGGGGTCGGTTCGGACGACGGCGTTCCCCAGAGCCCGACTGCTGGCGCCCGCCAAACTTCAGGTCGCTGCGGCGCGACGGCGCGCGCTGCTGCATCGCTTCGCGGTGCTCGCGGCGGGACGGCTGGCGGCGATGGAGGACCCGGCCGGGGTCGCCGGGCTGCGCGCGGCGCTGCGGGCGGAGTAGGGTCGCGCGCCGCCGCCGTCCTGGCCAAAGCAAGGCAAGAAGCGGACTGTTTTCCTCCCGCTCGTCCCATAGGCTGACCCTGATCGATCGACCACCAGGACGGGGAAACGCCATGCGCGGAGCATCGACAACCGGCCCGCCCGCCGTTCGACATGCGAACGCCGCGATCGGCGGGCCTGATTCGCGGCGCGCGTGGCTGATCGCCGCGGCGGCGTTCGTGGTCGGGTTCGTCGTCTTCGGCGCCATGTACAGCTTTGGCGTCTTCTTCGCGCCGCTGGCCGAGGAATTCCACGCGGGCCGGGCGGCGACGTCCGCGTTCTTCTCCATCACCGGCTTCGCATTCTACATGGCCGGCCCGGTTACCGGTCATCTGAGCGACCGGTTCGGCCCGAGATTCATGACCGGCCTCGGGGCGGCCGTCATGGGATCGAGCCTCGTGCTGACCGGGTTCATCGATCGGCTCTGGATCGGCTATCTCACCTATGGCATCGGTCTCGGCGTGGGCGCCTCGTGCGCCTATGTGCCGACCCTCGCGATCGTCGGCGGCTGGTTCGTCAGGCGGCGGGGCACCGCGCTGGGCGTCGCCGCCGCCGGGACAGGATGCGGGATGTTGATCGTGCCGCCGCTGGCGGCCGCGCTCATCGCGCGCTGCGGCTGGCGCCTCACGGACATGATCATCGGCGCGGGCTGCGCCGCGCTTCTGGCGGGGTGCGCCCTGGCGGTGAGCCCACCGCCGCTCGCGACGGCCGCGCCACATCATTCGCTGCGTCGTGTCGTGTCCTCCTTCCCGTTCATCATGCTGTATGTCTCCTGGGTGCTGGCGACGACCGCGCTGTTCGTGCCGTTCGTGTATCTGCCGGCGTTCGCGGCGAAGGGCGGCGCCAGTCAGCTGGGCGCTTCCGCATTGCTCTCGTTGATCGGGGGCATGAGCGTCCTGGGGCGTCTCGGCATGACCGGCCTTGGCGACCGGTTCGGAATGACCCGCCTCCTTAAGGCATCGATCCTTCTGATGGGCGCCAGCTATCTGCTGTGGCTGTTCGCCGCGACGTACGCCTGGCTGGTGGTCTTCGCCGCCGTCCTTGGCATCGGTTACGGGGTGCGGATCGCGCTGATGCCGGGCGTGCTGATCGAATTCTTCGGGTTGCGGAACCTTGGCGCGACCCTCGGCGTCTTCTTTACCGCGTCGGGCGTCTCGGCGGTTCTCGGGCCCCTGGTCGCCGGGTGGATCGTCGATCGTTCGGGTGGATACCAGTGGGGAATCGTGTTCGCCCTGGTGAGCGGGATGCTTGGCTTCCTGGCCGTCCTCCCGTTGAGGGTCGAAGCCAGCCGGCGAGGTGGCTAGTAGGACAGCCTCAGCCTTGCGTGATGATCGCCTTGATCCTGGACGCCAGCTTGTCCATCGCGAACGGTTTGCTCAGGACATGCATGCTGGGTTCCAGCTGGCCGTTGCCGATGGCGGCATTCTCCGCGTAGCCGGTGATGAACAGCACCTTCAGCGCCGGGCGGGTCTGGCGGGCGGCATCGGCCATCTGACGACCGTTCACCCCGCCGGGCAGACCGACATCGGTGATCAGCAGATCGATGCGCACGTCCGATTGCAACACCTTCAGCCCTGACACGCCGTCCGCCGCCTCGATCGCCGCATAGCCCAGCTCCTCGAGTATTTCGGTCACCAACATGCGCACGGTCGGCTCGTCATCGACGATCAGGATCGTTTCGCCAGCCTTCGCCCGGGGAGGCTCGGCCGGCTTGGCGAGCACCTTCTCTTCACCCGCCTCGCCTCGATGCCGGGGCAAGTAGA
>JBDTFI010000583.1:0-4516 GCA_039938035.1 Acetobacteraceae bacterium
GAGCGGTTCGGGATGACGCATTTCGTCAACCCCGCCGAGGTCGAGGGCGACCTCGTGCCCTATCTCGTCGATCTGACCAAGGGCGGCGCGGATTACAGTTTCGAGTGTATCGGCAACGTCAAGGTGATGCGCCAGGCCCTGGAGTGCTGCCATCGCGGCTGGGGCCAAAGCATCGTCATCGGCGTCGCCGGCGCCGGTCAGGAGATCGCGACGCGGCCGTTCCAGTTGGTGACCGGGCGCGTCTGGAAGGGCACCGCGTTCGGCGGCGCGCGCGGGCGGACCGACGTGCCGCGCATCGTCGATTGGTACATGGACGGGCGCATCAACATCGACGACCTGATCACCCACACGCTGCCGTTCGAGCGGATCAACGAAGGCTTCGAGCTGCTGCGGCGGGGGGAATCGATCCGCACCGTGCTCACCTACTGAGCCGACACGCCCGGCTTGCGCCGGCGGGCCAGACCAATGCAGGATGCGCATGTCAGCCCCGCCTTCACGGCTGGCGGGAGGCGTTCAACCAACGGGAGAACAAAACATGATCACGCGGAGAGCGGCGATCACAACGGCGCTTGGTGGGGGGCTTGGCGCGATCGCGTCAGGCGGCTTGCCGACCGCACGCGCGGAGGATATGCCGGGAGTGACCGCGACGACGCTGAAGATCGGCAACACCATGCCGTACAGCGGGCCGGCGTCGTCGTACAGCAACATCGGCAAGACCGAGGCCGCGTATTTCAAGATGATCAACGAGGCCGGCGGGATCGGCGGACGGCAGATCGACTTCATCTCGCTCGATGACGCCTACAGTCCGCCGCGCACGGTTGAGGACGTGCGCCGGCTGGTGGAGCAGGACCACGTCGCCTTCCTGTTCCAGAACCTCGGGACGCCCTGCAATTCGGCGATCGTCGATTATTGCACGCACAACAAGATCCCGCAGCTGTTCGTCGGATCTGGCGCGTCGAAATGGAGCGACTACAAGAAGTATCCGTGGGCGATGGGCTGGCAGCCCAACTACCGCACCGAGGCACAGATCTACACCAAGTACATGCTGGCGGAGTTCAAGTCGCCGCGGCTCGGCATCCTGTATCAGAACGATGATTTCGGGAAGGACTATCCGGCGGGCGTGCGCGACGTCCTGGGCGACAAATGGGACAGCGTGGTCGCGAAGACCGCGAGTTATGAGACGTCGGACCCGACGGTCGAGTCGCAGATCGCGAGCCTGCAAAGCTCGGGCGCCAATGTGCTGCTGGTCGCGGGGATTCCGAAATTCGCCGCGCAGGCGATCCGCAAGGTCCATGATCTCGCCTGGAAGCCGCATTTCTTCCTGACCAACGTGTCGGTCTCGGTCGCCGGCGTCATGCGTCCGGCCGGCGTTGAGAATGGCATCGGCATCATCACCACCGGCTACCTGAAGGACCCGACCGATCCAGGCTGGGACAACGACGCGGCGATGAAGGAGTTTCGCGCCTTCATGGTGAAGTACATGCCCGGGTTCGATGCGAGCGACGCCCAGCACGTCTTCGGCTACGGCATCACCAGGACGATGGTGCAGGTGCTGAAGCAGTGCAACGGCGACTTCTCGCGCGAGAACGTGATGGGACAGGCGCAGAGCCTGAACGATCTCGACATTGGCGTGCTGCTGCCCGGCATCACGATCGCCACCACCAAGACCGATCATCGCCCGATCAAGGCGATGCAGCTTGAGAAGTGGAACGGGACGACCTGGGCGCGGTTCGGCGGGCTGATCGAGGGGGCGAAGGTGTAGGACGAACGGCTCGGTCTCGTGTCCCCCCGTCATTGCGAGCGTAGCGAAGCAATCCAGGGTCCGCTTGCGGGGATGGGCCTGGATTGCTTCGCCTTCGGCTCGCAATGACGGGGGAGGTGGGGGCCTGCCGCCTCACTCCGGATAGGCGATCCGGTACGTCTCCGTCATCACCTCGTCCAACCGCCGCCCCGCCCGCCACGGAGTCATGCCGCCCGCCTCGGCGCTGGCGCCGGGATACTGGCGCGGACACTCGATCGGCGCGTCGATCACGGTGCGGACGGGGATCAGCGCGGTCCAGGCGTTGACCGCGTAGTCTTCCTCCTCGTCGTGGACGTCCATCGCGCGGATCTTGCCCGACGCCTCCTCCATCGTCATGCCGAGCACCGTGGTCGCCTTGGCCTCCTGCTTCGACGGCGCGCGCAGCACGCGCGAGCGGCCGGGGAAGAAGCGTTCGATGAAGCTATCCATCGCGCGCAGCTTCTCCTCGCCGTCGATCATGTGGGCGTGCCCGTAGGCCATCACCGCGCGGTAGTTGATCGAGTGGTTGAAGCCGCAGCGGGCGAGCACCACGGCGTCCATGTGGGTGACGGTCAGGCAGACCGGGATTTCCTTCGCCTCGGCGCGCAGCATCCGGCTGGCCGAGGAGCCGTGCCAGTACAGGTGATCGCCCTCCCGCCAGAACGCGGTCGGCGTGCAATAGGGCTGGCCGTCGATGACATAGGCGATGTGGCAGACCATCGCGGCGTCGAGGATGTCGTAGACGGTCTTGCGGTCGTAGCGCCCGCGGTCGGGCTTGCGGCGGACGCGGTTTCGCTGGGTCTTCGGGAAGGCCTCGGTCGTGTCGGACATGCGGGGGGGATCCATCAGGCGGAGCGGCAGGGAACAACCCCTCGCTCGGGAAGTCAAAGTCGCGCGGCGCGAGCGTGCGATTCCCGAACGAGGAAGCCCAGATGCGGAAAATGGACCAAAATGGCGCCGATGGCGGGATCATGGCGGCGCAGCGTGATCCGATCGGCGCTTAGCGCGATCAGTTCTCCCTCTACCGGATCGAAGCCCCAGTCGTCCGGAACCACGCTGACAAGGCGGGCCGCGCCGGGTGGCGATACCGAGGCGGCGGCATCACGTGCCACCGCCAGCGCCTCGCGCGGGTCGAGAGCGAATTCGCCGCCATGCCCGATCCCGCGCATCCGCCCCATCCACGCCGTGAGATGAGGGTATCGCGACGGATCGAAGACGGATAATTCGAGGTTTTCGCGTGCGTACCACAGCGGGTGATAGGTACCGAGATCGGCGAGGCTTGCTTGCGGACCCAGCAGGAATGGACGGGAATCGTCGAGCAGGGCCTCGAGCCACGCCAGATGGTGGTTGAAATGACACTGGATGGACGGCAGCTTGGCGGCCATTTTCGCGGAGTCCCAGCCGTCAAACAGGTTCGCCGTGAAGCGGGCGCGGTCGGCATGCAGTTCGGGCGGGAAGCGATCACCGTGCAGGCCGAACAGAAGTCCGAGCGCCTCGGCGAAGAGCGAGCGATCCGCGAAGGCGGCTATCATGTCGGCGAGGCCGGCGCAACCGGGTGGGTGCAGACTCGGCGTCGGATGCCGGCGCTCCAGTTCATCGAGGATGCAGCGCGTGTCGCAAAACACCTCCGCGCCGATCTGCATCACCGGGATGCGACGGTAGCCGCCGGTGAGCGCGACCAGGAACGGCTTCGGCGCGATGCGCGGTTGCAGCACCGAACACCAATCCAGTCGCTTGAGGCCGAATGCGACCCTGATCTTCTCGGAAAACGGCGAGCGGAGATAGTGGTGCAAGATGATCGAGGGGCGGGCCATCGCGCATGGTAGGGCAATAGCGCCTCAAATGGAATCGAGGACCCTGTCGTTGCGAGCGCAGCGAAGCAATCCATGACGCGCGTGAGTGGCGGGTGTGGGTTGCTTCGCCTTCGGCTCGCAATGACGGCGTAGTTTCACGTGCTCGCTCCCTCCCGCGAGACTCCGTTAGTCTTACGCGAAGGCGCCGCGCCGTTCCGCCATCATCGCCAACCGATGGGCCGCGGTGCCCAGCCGTAGCAGCATCACCGGTAGGTCGGGTTGCGCCGGCAGCGGCGCGCCGCGCGGCACACGCGACCAGGCCGAGTACTCATCGGCCAACAGCAGCAGGATGCGGCGGCGTTCCTCCTCGGTCAGTTCGATGCGATCGCCGATGCCGTCGAAGACGCGGAACTGCTCGCGGGCGATGGCGTGGTCGGTATGCATGGCGCGCTCCTTCGACGTCTGATGATCGAAGGTTTGGTGGTCGGCGCGGCGGGAATTGGATCGATACGCGGCGTTTTCGAGGCAACGTGGGACGCGCGATCAGCTTGGCGTGAGGTTCGTCCCGCGCACCGCCTCGCACACCGCGCGCGTCACCTCCTTGGTGGTCGCGGTGCCGCCGATGTCTTGTGTCATGATCCCAGCGGCGCAGACCTGCTCCACCGCGCGCATGAGCAGATCGGCGGCTGGCTTCTCGCCCAGATGTTCGAGCATCATCGAGGCGGTCCAGAAGCTGGCGACCGGGTTGGCGATACCCTTGCCGGTGATGTCGAAGGCCGAGCCGTGGATCGGCTCGAACATCGACGGGCTGCGCCGCTCGGGGTCGATGTTCGCGGTCGGCGCGATGCCGAGCGAGCCCGCCAGCGCGGCGGCGAGGTCGGACAGGATGTCGGCGTGCAGGTTGGTCGCGACCACGGTGTCGATGGAACGCGGGCGCTTCACC
>JBDTFI010000584.1:0-3273 GCA_039938035.1 Acetobacteraceae bacterium
CCAACGAGGTGGTCCGGCTTTCGTCCATCACACTCGGCGCGCGGCCGGGGTGCCGAAAAGGCCCTCGGGCGCGACCAGCAACGCCACGATGAAGACGGTGAACACGGCGACGGAGGAAAACACGCCACCGACGACGAAGTTCGCCGCCTGCTGGAATAGCCCAAGCGCAAATCCCGCGATCACGGCGCCACGGTTGTTGCCCATCCCGCCGAGCGCCACCGGAATGAAGCCGTAAAAGTTGAGCAACGGTGCGTTGGCGAAAAAGGCCAGCAACACCTCGCCGCCGCTGAAGCCGGCGAGACCGCCTATCATCCCCGCCATCGCATAGCTTGCCATGCGGAGCTTCTGCTCCGGCAGGCCGAGCGCTCGGGCGGCGAAATTGTCCTCGGCGATCGCCAGGAACGCGCGGCCGACCAGCGTGCGGCGATAGAGGAACTCCAGCCCGCCGATGGTCACCGCGCAAGCAAGCACCGGCAGCCAGAACCGCTCGTCGAGCGCGCCCGAGCCCAGGCCGATCAGGCGCGGGAATGGCTGCGGCTCCGTGCTCCACTCGATGGCGGTGAACTGTTGCAGCATCAGGGCGAAGGCCAGCGTGGACAGCACGTAGAGGTGCTTGTCCAGGCTTCCCAGTACCGGGCGCACGGCGACGATCTCGGTAACGATCCCGATGACCGCGCAGCAAACCAGCATGGCGACGAGGCCCACCAGTACCGGCAGACCGAGCCGGTCTATGAACAGCGCTCCGAAGACGCCGCCCAACATGCCGAGCACGCCGGCGGTGAAGCTGAACACCCGCGAGGCGGTGAACATGACGTTGTACGTGATGCCGATGAGCGCATAAACGCCGCCCATCGCCAGCCCGTAGCCGACGATCGATTGGAGCATCGGCTCAGCTGTAGCCGGGCGCCAGCGTGAATGCTCCGTTGCGCACCGAGTTCGCCTTCGACATCACCACTTCATCCGTCGGGTAGCCGTTGTGCTCCGTCGGCGAGTAGCTGTAGGTGCCGAACAGCCCTGGCCATTTCTTCAGCGTGTTCCAGTAGCCGATGATCGCTTCCGAACTGCTGGAACCGGTCTTGGCGACAGCCTCGGCGACCAGGTTCACCGCATCGACCGCCTCGGCCACCCACCAAAGCGAGGTGTCCGACAGCTCGATCTTGCCCTTTATCTCGTCGACGAAGGCCTGTGTCTTCGCCGGCAGCTTCCCATTGGCATCGTAGCTGCAATTCTTGTAGCCGACGATGTAGACCTTCTCCCAGTATTCGGGTTTTTCAAGCAAATGGGCGACATCGCCGGAGCCCATCGCGGGATGGCCGGAGAACACCACGTCCCAACCGATCCGGCCACGTGCGTTCATCATGCGCGCGTCGAGACCCGTGCTGTCGGACCAGACGACCACGACCTCCGCCCCGGCGTTCTTGGCCCGCAACAGGTCGGGCGAGGTGTCCTGCGCGTTGGCGTCGATCACCGCCTGATAGACCACCTTGGCGCCGGCCTTCTTGAAATTCTCCACCGACGCCGCGACGGCGGTGGTGCCGTAGCCGGTGTTGTCGCCCAGCACCGCCACGGACTTGGCCTTGAGGACGTTGAGACAGTAGTTCCGGTTGGCGTCGTCCCATTGCGTGTTGCTCGGCGACACCCGAAAAGCGTTCGGGTATGTGTGCGGGTCGATCAGCCGGTCGACCACGCCGATCGTCAGGTTCGGCACCTTGAAGCGGGAAAGGATCGGCGTCGTCGCCAGCGACTCACCGGAATTGGTCGGCCCGAAGACGGCATCGACCTTGATCCGCGCGGCCATTTCGGTGGCCGCGTTCACCGCCTTGGTCGGATCGCCCTGGGTATCGCGCGTGACGACCTCGATCTTCCGCCCGTTCACGCCACCCGCCGCGTTGACCTTGTTCGCCGCGTACAGGACGCCACGGTTATAGCCGACCCCTGGCGCGGAGTTGGCACCGGTCAGTGCGGCCAACCAGCCGAAGCGAATCGGCGTGGCGTCGGCGATCGCGGGACGGGCGAGGCCCGTAGCGGCCAGCGCACCGGCCGAGCCAAGTGCGAAAGTACGGCGCGTGAGTGCCATCCGAAAGTGCCCCATTCCCGTTATGCGCGGAGAAGGATACCGTGTTTTATCGCACGCGCAACCGGCACCGCTGTCAACGCCTCCGCGGATCGACTGGAACGTGCAGCGAGCGATGCTTGACGAGGATGGATCATGTCGGACGCAAGCGCGATCGCGCGCGGACCAGGGGATACGATGGGCAACGCCGGGCCGGGGATGCTGGCCGGGCTGCGCACCATCGAGGTCGCGGATGAGCGCGCGGAATACACCGGCCTGCTGCTCGCTGGCCTCGGCGCGGACGTGGCGAAGATCGAGCCGCCGGACGGCGGCGCGACGCGACGCATCGGCCCGTTCCTGGACGACGAGCCCGGGGCGGAACGCTCGCTGTTCTTCTGGAACTACAACCGGGTGAAGAAATCCGTCGTGCTGGATTTGCGCGAGGCGCCGGCGCGAGACTCTCTGCTGCGTCTGCTGGACGGTGCCGACGTGCTGCTGGATTGCAGTTGCGGCGCGCTGAACGAGACACTGGGACTGGACCGCGCCGCATTGGCCGTACGGTTTCCGGCGCTGATCACGGCGCGCCTGACGCCGTTCGGCGATGATGGGCCGTGGAAGGACTTCAAGGCGCCCGATCTGGTTCTCCTGGCGCTTGGCGGCGTGATGATGAATTGCGGATACGATCCCGACCCCAGCCTTCACCACGACACGCCGCCGATCGCGCCGCAGCTGACTGCGGCGACATGCGCTTCCCGCCCGCGCCGGTCTGCCCGAAATGCCTGATCCGAACCGGGACTGGAAGGATTCGAGCGGACACGGCACGCTGGAATCTTGGGTGGATTTCCATCGCGCTTACTGGAGCGGCTACTAGGATGACCTGCCGTACCGCGTCTGCCTGATACGGTTGGAAGAGGGGCCACGGCTCGTCAGCGACCCTTGTCGGTGACTCCGATGCCGCCAGGCTGGGCGCAGCGGTGAAGTGTGGTGTTCGAGGAAGCGACCGAGACCGTGACGCTGCCGAAGTTCGTACTGACCTCCGTCGACTCGGCATGAGCGGCCCGCCTCGCTTCGGTGACCTGAGCCCCTGAAACCTCTCCAGATTTGAGTAGAGTCCGCTGGCAAGAGGAGGCGGACGATGAGGAAGTCGAGGTTCAGCGAGGAGCAGATCATCGGCGTTCTGCGCGAGCAGGAGGCGGGCGGCAAGACGGCAGACGTTTGCC
>JBDTFI010000585.1:0-3852 GCA_039938035.1 Acetobacteraceae bacterium
CCTGGATTGCTTCGCCTCCGGCTCGCAATGACGCCAGTTGCAGGACGCATCGCGCCCCTCGTCACTTCTCGAACCACACGTTCGCCATCCGGGGAATACGGAACGGCACGAAGCCCTTCACGTCCGATCGCACGCCCTGGATCTTGGTGAGCGAGCCGAATGGAATCGCGTACACCTCATCGAGCACGTATTTCTGCATGTCGGCGAACGCCTGCTGCCGCTCCGCCGCCGTCGGCTGCGTGTTCATCGCGTTCCACAGTCTCATCACCTCGGGATCGGGATGCCCCGCCGGAGGACGGTACGCCGGGATCGACTGGGCGAAGAACTGCATGACCGAAAGCGGGCCGAGCGCCGGCTGGGTGCCCCAACCCGTATAGAAAAAATTCCAGCCCTTATCCTCTTTCTGCGAGATTTGCACGGAGGTCGGCCAGTCCACCACCTTCAGTTGCGCGTTGATCCCGACCGCTTTCATCTGCTGCTGCATCACCAGAGCGGAGTTGTACATCGGCGTGTAGTCCTGATCCGTCAGCAGGACGACCGGTTCGCCCTTGTAGCCCGATTTCTCCAGGTACTGTTTCGCCAGCGCCGGGTCGTGGAGATTGTAGGTGTCCTTGCCGGCGTCGGTGTAGTCGGGCTGGTTCGGGTACTGGAAGCCGACGTTGAGCCGGAAATTACCGTCGCTCGCCGCCTGCATGATGGGCGTCATATCGAGTGCGGCCTGCACCGCCTTGCGGAAATCCAGATTATCGGTCGGCGGTGTGCCGGTGTTCGGCGTCGCGATCTGGATCCACCAGTTCGGCAGCGGCAGGATCGTGACGCTCTTGTTGTTCTTCAGCGCGGCGACGGACTTGGTGGGAATGTCCTCGACCCCTTGCAGTTCGCCGGTCTGCAACCCGGCGACACGCGCGCCGGGCTCGGTGACGATACGGAAGGTAACGGTGTCGAAGCAGGCCTGCTTGTAGCCGCCGAAGCCGGTGCGGTCCTCGTAGCGGGTGTCCGGGCTGTAGTCGTCAAACCGCTTCAGCCGCACGTAGCTGCCGGGGACGGATTTCTCCAGCGCATACGGCCCGGTGCCGATCGGCTTGAGTTGCTGGGCCGGCACATCGCGATCCTCGGCCGGGATGATGACGAGGGGGACGCTGAAGGCGCTGAGCAAGGTGATGAAGGTGGGCTGCGCCTTCTTCATGTGGACGACGAAGGTATTCGGGTCGGGCGCGTCCCAGTGGTCGACGTTACCCAACATGCTGCGCTCCAGCCCGACCTTGGCGTAGCGGTCGAACGAGGCGACGACGTCCGCCGACGTCATCAGCTTGCCGTTCTGAAAATGGATGCCGGCGCGGAGCGGAAACGTGTAGGTCAGGTGGTCGGGGGATTCGTTGATCGCGGCGGCGATCTGCGGGATCGGCTTGTTGTTCTCGTCACGCGTCACCAAGGCCTCGAAGACGTTCATGGCGATGTTGCGAGTCGAGATCGTCGCCGACGTCATCTGGTCGAGGCTGTTGATGTTGGCTTCCTGGCCGAACACGAAATTGCCGCCGACATGCGGGCATTTGAACGTCGCCGCCGTCGCGCCCGTCATCGACAGCCCGAGCCCGGCGGCGAGGCCGAGCCCGGTCAGCATGATGCGTTCCATGCCCGTCATCCTTCCTGTGCGGCGTTCTTTAAGCGCCATTGGATCAACTTTCACTGCTTGACCCACACGTTATACATGCGTGGATTGTAGAACGGAATGTAATGCTCGACGTTGGCCCGCACGCCCTGCACCTTCGGCATGATGCCGGTCGGTATCACCATCACGTCCTCGAAGGCGAGCTTCTGTGCGTCGGCGAACGCCGCCTGACGCTCCTCCAGGGTGGCGCCGTTGGAGACCTCGTCGAAGTCCTTCATAAACTGGAGCGGGTCCTTCTTGTCGGGTGGCGTGAACACCGCGTTCGGCTCGGCCATGGTGCGCAACGTCTGCTGCCCGCCCTGCGCCACATAGGTGATCCAGCCGGAAAAGAAGAAATTCCAGTCCGCCGTGCCCTTCAGGCTCATTTGCAGCGCGCTCGGCCAGTCCAGGACCAGAAGCTGGGCGTTGATGCCGACCGCCTTCAGTTGCTGCGTCATCACCAGCGCCGAGTTGTAGAGGCTCGGGTAGTCCTTGTTGGTCAGCAGCACCACCTTCTCGCCGTGGTAATCAGCCTCCTTCAGCAGTTCGCGCGCTTTCGCCGCGTTGTGCTGATCGAGAAACTCCTTGCCGGCTTCCGTGTAGTACGTCGTTCCGGGATACTGCAACGATAAATTGGGCTTCCAGTCGCCGTCGCTCGCCGCTTGCATGATGTCGCTGAAATTCAACGCCGCCTGTGCCGCCTGACGGAATTTCAGATTGTTGGTCGGCGGCGCCGACCAGTTCGGATAGACGACGTTCAGCCAGAAATTGTCGAGCTTCAGGAGGCGGATGTTCTTGTTGGCCGCCAGCCGCTTCTGGGCGACCGTGGGCACGTCCTCGACGCCCTGGAGTTCTCCGGTCTCCAGCCCCGCCACCCGCACGCCGGGCTCCGGCACCATGCGGAACGTCACGGTATCGAGGCAGGCGACCTTGTAGCCGCCGAACCCGTCTTCGTCGGTGTAGCGCGTATCCGGGCTGTAGCCGTCGAACCGCTTCAAGCGGACATAACCATCCGGCACGAACCGATCCAGTTGGTAGGGTCCAGTCCCCATCGCCGGCAATTGCTGCGGCGGCGCATTCTCGTTTTCCGCCGGGATGATGATGATCGGCACGGTAATCGAGGACATGCTCTCGAGGAATGTCGGGCGCGCATCCTTCAGCGTGACGACGAAGGCCGACGGGTTCGGCGTATCCATGTGATCGACCGGCGCCAGGATCGACCGGTCGATGCCGACCCGTTGGTAGCGCCGGAACGACGCCGCCACGTCGGCCGAGGTCATCGGCTTGCCGTTGTGGAAATGGACGCCGTCGCGCAGACGGAAGGTGAACACCTTGTTGTCCGGGCTGGTATCCACCGATTGGGCGAGTTGCAGCAGCGGCTTCATGTGCTCGTCACGCGTGACCAGCGTTTCGTAGATGTTCATCGCGATGTCGCGGGTCGAGGCGGCGGACGATGCCTGCATGTCGAGCCCGGCGACGTTCGCTTCCAGTCCGTAGGTGAAACCGCCGCCCGTGTGCCCGCACTGAAAAGGCGTGGCCGCCGTGGCCGCCATGGGCAGTGCGCCGACCGCGCCGCTCAACAATAACATACGCCCCGTGTCACGGATCGACCGCATTTCCCGTCCCCGATGTGAGTTGCGAGAGTGTGCGGGCGTGCGGGAATCGGTGTCAATCGGCCACCTCCTCGACGCGGAACGCATCGGCGATCCGCCGCACCTGCCCGGCGGCGTCGACCAGCAGCACATCGAAGCGGATCCCGGCTTCACCCCATTCGGGGTGCTCGCCCATGACGATCGCGGCGGCGGCGATCAGGCGCGTGCGCTGGCGTCCCGATAGGGCGGCCGCGGCGACGGCGAGCGTCGGGCGTGACTTCACCTCGATGATCGCGAGCAGGCCGGCTTTCTCGGCGAGCACGTCGATTTCGCCCGCCTTGGTGCGCAGGCGCCGCGCGAGCACGCTCCAACCATCGCGTTCCAGCGCGGCGCAAGCGGCGGCTTCGGCGTCCAGGCCGAGCGCGTGGGCGCGGGTACCCTTCCGGCGCCTGGCATCACTCACCGCCCCGTCCCGGACGTGATTGGCACGCAATCGCGCCGCCCCGACATCACGCAATCCTGAATGGCGGCGTTACGGTGCAGACCCTGCGCGAGCAGCACCGCTCCGACAATCAGCACGGCGACCACGACCAGCGCGATCAGGGCACCGCG
>JBDTFI010000586.1:0-3329 GCA_039938035.1 Acetobacteraceae bacterium
CGACAATCCCCTGCCGGCCCGAGAGCCGCGGTTGGCTGCGCATCACGTCGCCCGATCCGGACAAGCCGCCGGCATTGCAGCCAAATTATCTGGCGACGCAGAACGATCGCGACACGATGATCGCCGGGGTGCGGATCCTGCGTGGCGTGTTCCAGAGCAAGGCGATGCGGCGTCTGGTGACCGAGGAGTACATGCCGGGCAAGGATGTGCAGACCGACGAGCAATGGCTCGACCACGTCAAGCGCACCAGCGGGACGACGTACCACCAGACCAGCACCTGCACGATGGGCACGCATCCGACCGCCGTGGTCGACCCGTCGCTGCGCGTGCATGGGCTCGACGGACTGCGGGTCGCGGATGCCGCGGTGATGCCGACGGTGATTTCCGGCAACACCAACGCGGCGACGATCATGATCGGGGAAAAGGCGGCGGAGTTGATCCTACGTGGGGCATAGCGTCTACTGGAACGACACCTTCGCGGCCCTCGGCCAGCGCGCCGCCACCACCGGCAATACCTCTGCGATCAGCTTTCGGGTCTGGTCCAGCATCTCGTCCTCTCCGCTGGCGACCGGGCGGAGGATGAACTTGGAGATTCCCGCCTCGACGTACTCGCCGATGCGCCCCACGATCGCCGCCGCGTCGCCGATCGCGAAGTAGTCGGCCGGCTCGCGCCCGGTGCGGGCACGGTAGGCGTCGTAGGCGGTGGCGAGCGCCGGATCGTCGGCGCGGCCGAAGCGGAACGGGATGCCGGCCCCGTAATGATCCTCCTCGATCGCGCGGCCGGTTTCAACGAGCGCGCGCTTGATCGCGGCGATCACCACGCCGGCCTGCGCCGGCGTCTCCGGACCAGCCTGCCAGCCGGTGCCGAAGCGGGCGGTGCGCCGAATCGCCGCCTCGCTGCCGCCGCCGAGCCACATCGGCAGGTCGTGCTGCACCGGGTGCGGCGCGATCGCGGCGTTGTCCAGCCGGAAATGCTTGCCCGCGAAATCGACGCGCGGCTCCGTCCACAGAAGCCGGATCACTTCCAGCGCCTCGTCGGTGCGTGCCCCGCGCGTGTGCGTGTCAAGGCCGAGCGCGCGCCACTCCGGGGCAAGCGGGCTGCCGATACCGAAGCCGGGCAGCATCCGCCCGTCCGACAGCACGTCGATGGTGGCGCATTGCTTGGCCGCGAGCAGCGGATCGCGCATCGCCAACGACAGCACGTTCATCCCGACCTTCAGGCGGCGCGTCCGCCCGGCGACGGCGGCGAGTGCGGCGAGGCATTCAAGGATCGGATGGCGGCTCACCAGCCGGTCGGTCTGCCAGAAACTGTCGATCCCGCCGGCCTCGCACACGTCGATCCAGCGCCAGAACCCCGAACTCGTGGCGAACGGATACTCAGCCAGCCCGACGCCGATCGCGATGTTGCGAGCCATGAAACCCCCATTCAACCTGCTTGCGGGACGCGCGCCTCGATCAGTTTGACGAGATCGTCCACCACGAAGCGTGCATCGACGATCTCCAGCCCAGCGGCGCCGACGTGACGTTCAGTGTCGCGATCGAAGCTGGCACCATAGGCCCAGGCGATCCAGGGAGCCCACAGCCCGGTGACGATCCGCCGCAGGGTCCCGCTCGGGCGGACGTATTCCAGGAGGCGGATGGTCCCGCCGGGCCGCACCACCCGCCGCAGTTCGAGGAGTGCCCCCACCTGCTGCGCATCGGGAAGCACGCAGAACAGGAAGCTGGAAACGGCCGCATCGAAGGATCCATCGGGGAAGGCGAGGCGGGTCACGTCCATCTCCCGCAACTCTACATGGGCTGGCGATTGGCCTCGGCGGCCCTCGGCGCGCGCCAGCATCGCCGGGCTGAGATCGATCCCGAGGACCTGCGCACCTCTCGGATAGAACGGCAGATTGCGCCCCGTGCCGACGCCGGCATCCAGGATTCGGCCAGAGAGCCGCGCGAAAAGAAGCGGCCGCAGCGCGCTGTAGCGTCGCGTCTCGAACGGCGCATCCAGCAGGTCATAGAAGCGCGCGATTCGCTGGTATCGCTCGAAGTTGGACGACATCGACCCATCCCGGCCCCCGCGTGCGACGCAACCTATGGCATAACGGCCTTCCTTGCGACCCGCTCTCCGACCCGGCAGGATCGTCCCAAGCCCCAGGGGACGTCCGAGTTGAGCAGCAGTCTGGCGGCGCGGTTCGCCCGCTCCCCCGCGGGGGCGTTCGCGAACGCCGACTTCTTTCGGCTGTGGTACGCCGGGCTGACGGTGTTCATGGTGCGCTGGATGGAGACGTTGGTGATGGCGGTCTTCGTCTACCAGCGCACCGGCTCGGCGTTCCTTGTGGCGATGACGCAGATGCTGCGGCTGGTGCCGATGGGATTGCTCGGGGCGTTCCTCGGCGTTGCCGCCGATCGCATCGAGCGGCGTACCGCGCTCGCCATCTCGACAGTGATGATGGGGGGAAGCTCGGGGGCGCTGGCGATGCTCGCCTGGGCCGGGCATCTCGAGGTCTGGCACATCATGATCGCCTGCTTCATCAACGGCATCGGCTGGGCGGCCGACAATCCGGTGCGCCGGGTCGCGATCGGCGAGGTGGTCGGGGCGGAGCGCATGGGGGCGGCGATGTCGCTCGACGTCGCGGCCAACAACGGCAGCCGGATGCTGGGGCCGACGGCGGGCGGGCTGCTGCTCGCCTCGGCCGGGATCGCCAGCGTGTTCACCTTGAGCGTGGCGCTGTACGTCACCTCGCTCATCGCCACCTTGCTGCTGCGCTATCGGAACCAGCACGCCATATCGGGGCGGATCTCGGTACTCGCCCGCATCGCCGAGGGCCTCGCGGTGGTGCGTCAGGACAAGCGGCTCATCGGCACGCTGACGGTAACCATCATCTACAACGTCTTCGCCTGGCCGTTCACCGCGATGGTGCCGGTCATCGCGCAAGGCAATTTGCACCTGGACGACGCCAACACCGGGCTGCTGCAAAGCATGGACGGGATCGGCGCCTTCCTCGGCGCGATCGCCATCGCGCTGGTGGCGCGGCGCACGCATTTCCGCACGGTCTATATCAGCGGCGTCCTGTCCTACATGGTGATGATCATCGTCTTCGCGCTGCTGCCCAACCCGGTGGCGGCCGGCGTGGCGCTGCTGGCGGAGGGGTTCGGCGGGTCGGGGTTCAGCATCATGCAGGCAACGCTCGTCTACCTGTTCGCCCCCGCGGAGATGCGCAGCCGGATGCTGGGCGTGCTGTCCGTGTGCATCGGCTTCGGGCCGATCGGCTTCATCAACATCGGCCTGATGGCCGACTGGCTCGGCGCCCCGGCGGCGGTCGTGGTCACCGGGATCGAAG
>JBDTFI010000587.1:0-7371 GCA_039938035.1 Acetobacteraceae bacterium
GCGCGCGAGGGCGGAACCGTTCACCGAGCGGCAGATCGGCCTCGTCTCCACCTTCGCCGACCAGGCGGTGATCGCGATCGAGAACGCGCGGTTGCTCGAGGCGCTGCAAGCGGCGCGCGAGGCCGCCGAGCGCGAGCGCGACGTCGCCGAGGCGGCGCGGGCGGAGGCGGAGGCGGCGAACCGGGCGAAATCCACCTTCCTCGCCGCGATGAGCCACGAGATTCGCACGCCGATGAACGGCGTGCTCGGCATGATGGAGGTGCTGGAACGCTCCCGCCTTGAGCCGGCGCAGGCGCGCAATGTCGCGGTGATGCGCGACAGCGCGCAGGCGTTGCTGCGGATCATCGACGACGTGCTGGATTTCTCGAAGATCGACGCCGGGCGCATGGACGTCGAGATTCTGCCGTTCGGCCTGAGCGACTTGGTGGCCGGCACGGTGGAGGCGATGGCACCGCAGGCACGGCAGAGGGGGTTGGCACTGTTCGTCGATCCGCCAGGCGCCGGGCCAGATTGGGTCAGCGGCGATCCGATGCGGGTGCGCCAGATACTGTTCAACCTGATCGGCAACGCCGTCAAGTTCACCGATCGCGGCTTTGTCCGCGTCGGCGCGGGCAGCCTGGCCGAGACCGATGGGACCGTGCGGGTGACCCTCGCCGTGACCGACAGCGGCATCGGGATTGACGCGGCGACGCGGGGGCGCTTGTTCGAGCCGTTCACCCAGGCCGACAGCTCGACCACGCGCCGGTTCGGGGGCACCGGCCTGGGCCTGTCGATCGTCCGGCGGCTGGCGCAGCTGATGGGCGGCGATGTGGCGGTCGAGAGCACGCCTGGCGAGGGCAGCCAGTTCACGGTGACGCTCCGCCTCGCGCAAGCCGGCGCGATCCCGGTTGCCGCTGAAACGGTCGAGCCGCAGGTGACGGCGGCGGAGGCGCCGCGGCTGCTGGTCGCCGACGATCATCCGGTCAATCGCGAAGTGATGCTTCGCCAGCTCGAACTGCTCGGGCTGTCGGCCGATGTCGCCGAGGACGGCGCGGCGGCGTTGGCGCGGTGGCGAAAGGACCATCATGCGGTCGTGCTGCTCGATCTGCACATGCCGGTGCTGGACGGGTTCGGTCTGGCCGCTGCGATCCGCGACGAGGAGGCGAAGCGCGACCTGCCGCGCAGCTTGCTGATCGCGGTCACCGCCGATGCGTTGAAGGGCGAGGACGCGCGCTGCCTCGCCGCCGGCATGGACGGGTTCCTGGCCAAGCCGGTGTCGCTGGACGCGCTGGCCCGTACGCTCGGGCGCGGGGTTGCGGCCGCGCCGTTGTTCGATCCGGCGGCGCTGCGGGGCCTGTTCGGCAGCGATGGCGCGAGGCTTGCGGCACTGGTGCGGAAGTTTGCCGACAGCGCCGCCTCCGACCTCGCGGCGATGCGCGCCGCGCCGGACGCGCATGGGCTGGCGGCGGCGGCGCATCGGCTGAAGGGGGCCGCGCGTATGGCCGGGGCGCGGCTTCTGGCGGAGCAGGCCGGGCGCGCCGAGGCGGCGGCCGATGCCGGCGATTTCGCGGCGGCGCAGACGGCGGTGGAAGGGATGGAGCGGATGCTGGCCGAGACGCTGCGGGCGATGCGCCTACTCGGCTGAAGGCACGAACATGTAGCCGATTCCTCGTACGCTGCGGATCGCTTCGGGCTTGGCGGGGTCGCGTTCCAGCTTGCGGCGCAGGCGCATGACGCGGTTGTCGATCGCGCGGTCGAATGCCTCGACGTCGCGATGGGCGACGGTTTCGAGCAGCCAGTCGCGGGTAAGCGGGCGGTTGGGGTTTTCGACGAACAGGCGGAGCAGGTCGAACTCGCTGGCGGTCAGCTCCGACGGCGTGCCGTCGGCGCGGACGAGCAGGCGGCGCTGCAAATCCAGCATCGCGGTGCCGACCCGTATTTCGCCGAGCATCGGCGGCGGCGGCGCGGTCGGGTTGGCGCGACGCAGCAGCGCCTTGACCCGCGCCACCAGCTCGCGCGGCTCGAACGGCTTGGCGACGTAGTCGTCGGCGCCGGATTCGAGGCCGACGACACGGTCGATGGTGTCGCCGGCGACGGTGAGCATGATGATGCCGATCCGCGCCGAGCGGGCGCGCAGCCAGCGCGCCAGGGCGAAGCCGTCTTCCCGTTCGTTGAGGTGCACATCGAGCAGAGCAAGGTCCGGCATGGCGTGCTGCGCGAGCCGCTTCAGTTCGGCGCCGGAGGCCAGCGTGGTCGGCCGCAGCCCGTGCTGCGCCAGGCATTCCGCGATGACGTGACGCTGGAATGCCTCGTCTTCGACCAGCGCGATCTTGGCCGAGTCAGTCACGTCGGAGTTGCTCCCGCGCTGTTGTGACCAATGCTACGGTTGGCATCTTGTACGATCTTGACGGGGGGAGGAAGGCCGAGACGACAACGTCGCCCGGAGGCCGGCCTTGGCCGAATAGGCGATCACTCCACCTCCTCCAGGCTGAACTGCTCCGCTTCCTCGTCGTAGCTGAACAATTCCGCGTACCGCCCCCACGCGATCGCCACGCGCATCGTGTCCTCGGCGTATTCCGGCGACATGTGGTCCTCCAGCTCGTCGCGGAAGCGCACGGCGGAGGCGCGGTGGTTCCAGCGTTCGTCGAGCACCCGGCGGATCATGTTGATCAGGGGCACATGGGCGCGCAGCGCGTCGGCGAAGAGTCGCTTGCGTGCCTCGGTATCGGCGGCGGCGAAGGCGCGGCCGAGGTCGGTCAGCACGATGTCGCCCTCCTCCAGCATCGCGAAGTGCAGCAATTGCAGCGACTCGCCCAGCGGGAACAGATCGTCGAGTTCGAGTTGCAGCGCGCCCGCCAGGGCCGGCAGGTCGGCGCGGCCGTTGTAGGGGGGCGCGGCAAGCGCCTCGATCAACCCCGCCATCAGGTTGGTGCCCACCCTGTGCAGCACGATGTCGAGACTCGCCGGTGCCGCGGGCTCGGCCTTGCGCGGGCCGCCCGGCGCGCGGCGGGTCATCAGCCCGTAGATGTCGTCCACCAGCTCGCGAAAGGCCGGGTCCAGACGGTTGCGCGGATGCGGGAAGCGGACCGGCAACTCGTGCGCGACCCGCCCCGGGTTGGCCGAGAACAGCAGGATGCGGTCGCACATCAGCACCGCCTCCTCGATGTTGTGGGTCACCATCAGCACGGATTTCACCGGCAGCCGGCCTTCTGTCCAGAGGTCGATCAGGTCGGTCCGCAAGGTCTCGGCGGTCAGCACATCGAGCGCGCTGAACGGCTCATCCATCAGCAGCAGGTCGGGATGCACCACCAGCGCGCGCGCCAGCCCGACGCGCTGGCGCATCCCGCCCGACAATTCCTTGGGATACGCGCTCTCGAAGCCACCCAGGCCGATGAGATCGATCGCCTGTTCGGCACGCCGCGAACGCTCGGCGCGGGGAACGCGGCGTGCCTCGAGGCCCAGCTCGACATTCTCCTCGACCGTCAGCCAAGGAAACAACGCGAAACTCTGGAACACCATCGCGACGCCCGTCGGCGGCCCCTCGATGGGGTTCCCATTCCACAGCACTTGCCCCGCGGTCGGGCGCAGCAGCCCGGCGACGATCCGCAGCAGCGTCGATTTGCCCGACCCCGAGCGGCCCAGCAAGGCGACCATCTCGCCTTCGCGCAGCACGAGGTTCACGTCGTCCAACACCACGAGGTCGGCGCTCGCCTCCTTGTGGTAGGCTTGCCGTCCGCCGCGCACTTCCATCAGCGCCGGTTTCGCAGCTGTCATGGCGGCCTCCATCGGCGCGGGCTCCATCAGGCCAGCGTAAGGCGGCGGCTGGCGTAGTCGTAGAGCGGGCGCCATAGCAGCTTGTTGATGATCAGCACGAAACCCGACATCACCGCCACGCCCAGCACCACGCGCGCCATCGCCCCTTTCTCGCTCGCCTCCGCGATGTAGGCGCCGAGGCCGTGCGCCACGAGCCGCATGTCACCCCAGGTCGCGACTTCGGCGACGATGGAGGCGTTCCACGATCCCCCCGAGGCGGTGATCGCGCCGGTGACGTAATAGGCCATGATCCCCGGGATCATCACCCGCTGCCACCATAGTCGCCCGCGCAGGGCGAAACTCGCCGCGACCTCCCGCAGATCGCCGGGAAACGCCGCCGCGCCGGCGATCACGTTGAACAGGATGTACCACTGGGTGCCGAGCACCATCAGCGGCGTCAGCCAGATATCCGGGTCCAGCCGGAAATGCACGATGAACAGCACGAACGGCGGGTAGAGCAGGTTCGCCGGGAACGCCGCCAGGAATTGCGCGAACGGCTGCGCACGGCGCGCCCACGCGGGGCGCAGCCCGAGCCACACGCCTACCGGCACCCAGACCAACGTCGCGAGGACCATCATGGCCGCGACGCGGGCCAGCGTGAAACAACCCAGGATCAGCGCCTGGCGTACATCGCGCCAGCCGAGTTGGCTCGCGACGAAGTCGGTGATCCACCACATCGCCCAGGCGAGCGCGCCGGCCAGTACGACCAGCCACAGGGCGTCGATCAGACGCGAGGGGGAGCGGCGGAACGCTTCCGGTTGCCGGCCTCGGTTGCCGAGGCGGAGTCCGCCCGCCCACGTCATCGCGTCCCCGAGCAGCGCGCCGGCTGCCCGCAGCAGCCGGGTTCGGCGCACCAGACGCAGGACCCACGGATCGGGGGCCTCGATCAGCGCCGTCGTCTCGAAGCGGAATTTGGCCGACCAGGCGACCAGTGGGCGGAACAGAAGCTGATCGTAGAGCAGGATCACCACGAGCATCGCGCCGATCGCGTAGCCGACGGCGGCGAGGTCGCGCTTCTCCAGCGCCAGGGCCACGTAGGAGCCGATCCCGGGCAGGGTCCATGTCTTCCCGCCCACCGTGACGGCCTCGGCGGCGACGACGAAGAACCAGCCGCCCGACATCGACATCATGGTGTTCCAGACCAGGCCGGGGATCGCGAACGGCACCTCCAGCCGCCAGTACCGCTGCCAGGGGCCGAGCTGGAAGCTTTGCGCCGCCTCCTGCAGATCGGCCGGTAGGGTCCGCAGCGACTGGAACAGGCTGAACGCCATGTTCCATGCCTGGCTGGTGAAGATCGCGAAGATCGCGGCAAGCTCCAGCCCGAGCACGCGGCCGGGAAACAGGCTCAGGAAGAACACCACGGTGAAGGTCAGGAAACCCAGGATCGGCACCGATTGCAGAATGTCGAGCAGTGGGATCAGCACCAGCCCCGCGCGCCGGCTTTTCGCCGCCGCCGTACCGTAGGTGAAGGTGAACAACAGCGAGGCGGCCAGCGCGGCGAACATCCGCAGCGTCGTCCGCGCCGCGTAGCTCGGCAGATTGGCGGGATCGAGGCTGACGCTGAGCGCGGCCGGAGCGGTGATCGGGGCGAAGGTGGCCCCGGCGACGTGGGCCATCGCGGCGAGCCCGCCGAGCACGAACAGGATCGCGAACACATCCCACTGGTTTGGGAGGCGCCGTCGAGCGAGGAAGGCGGGGTTGACGGTGCTCGACATGGGCCGCGCCACGGTGGGAACGGTCCCTTAACGGGCGGTGCGGCGGGTGTCACGCCCTTCCGGGCGGATCAGGCGCCGCGGAGCCCGGTGCTGCCAAATCCGCCCGCTTCACGCCCGGTCGCATCCAGCGCGGCGACTTCCCGCCACTGCGCGCGAACCACCGGTGCCAGCACCGCCTGGGCGATCCGCATCCCGCGTTCGACGGTGAACGCCGCCGTGCCGGCATTCATCACGATCACCTGGATCTCGCCCCGGTAGTCCTCGTCGATCGTCCCGGGGCTGTTGGCGAGCACGATCCCGTGGCGCAGCGCGAGGCCCGAGCGCGGCCGAACCTGCAACTCGAAGCCGGCCGGGAGCGCGATCGCAATTCCGGTCGGGACCAGCGTGCGCTCCCCGGGTGCGATCACCACCGGCGCGTCGATGGCGGCGAGCAGGTCCATGCCGGCGGCGCCCGCGGTGGCATAGGCGGGAAGCGGGAGATCCGCGCCGTGCGCCAGCCGGCGTAGCGCGACCGGCACGATCATCGGGGCATTAGGGCTTGCTGGCCTCCGGCTTGGGAGGCATGGCACCCGCGGCGGCGGCCGGCGGGGCTGCCGCCGCTGGAGCCGCTGCTGCCGGAACCGCTGCTGTCGGAGCCGCTGCCGTCGGAGCCGCGGCCGTCGGAGCAGCGGGCGCCGGTGCCGCGGAGGCGGCTGCCGGGGGCGCCGCCTCAGGCGCGGGAAGGGGCGCCGGGTTGGAGGCCAGGCTCCGCAGATAGGCGATCACGTCCGCCCGCTGCTGGGTGCTCTTGATGCCCGCATAGGTCATGCGCGTGCCCGGCGCGTAGGCCGCCGGATCGTAGAGCCATTTGTTCAGCGCTTCGTAGGTCCAGGGCTGGCCCTTGAACTTCTCCAGGGCGGCCGAGTAGTCGAAGCCCGCCTCATGGTCGTGCGGCCCGGCAACGACGCCATACAGATTAGGCCCGATCAGCGGCTTGCCGCCCTGGTTGATGGTGTGACACGCCGTGCAGACCTGGTGGACGAAGGCGTCGCCCTTCTTCACATCGGCCGAGGCGAGAAGCGGGATGATCGGTGCTGGTCCGGCCGGCGCCGCGGCGGCGCCGGCTGACGCTGCCTCGGGGGCGACCTCGACGGCAATGGCCGGCTTGGCCGGTCGCTGTTCATAGACGAGGTTGTCGCCGAGCAGGCCGGTGATGAAGAAGGCGATGCCGGCGACCAGGACCGCGGCGATACCCTTGTTGACGTCCAAACTGTCCATGCGCCGCCATTTCTCCGCCGCCGTCGCCAACCCGCGCCCCGCCGCGCGCCGTTGCGCGAGCGGGTACGCCCCCATAAGGTGCGGCGCAAGATAGGGAAACGTTCCAGGCCCTGCAATCCGCCCGATTTGGTGCTCGTGTGACCCCGATCATCGTCATTCCCGCCCGCATGGCCTCCGGACGGTTTCCCGGCAAGCCGCTGGCCGACATCCACGGCCGGCCGATGATCGTGCGTGTGCTGGACCGCGCCCGTGCCACCGGGATCGGCACCGTGGCGGTCGCCTGCGGGGATCAGGAGATCGCCGACGCGGTCCGCGCGGCGGGCGGTACCTCGGTGCTGACGGATCCCGACCTGCCGTCGGGCTCCGATCGCGTCCACGCCGCGTTGGCGACACTCGACCCAGAAGGCCGCCACGACGTCGTGTTGAACCTGCAAGGTGACGTGCCGACCGTCACCGCCGAACAGATGCGTGCCGCCTTGCGGCCGTTGGCCGATCCCGCGATCGACATCGGAACGGTCGTCGCGCCGATCGAGTCCGAAGAGGAGGCGCGGACACCGTCCTTCGTGAAGGCCGTGTGCGCGTTCGCCGAGGGCGCGGAGACGGCGAA
>JBDTFI010000588.1:0-3800 GCA_039938035.1 Acetobacteraceae bacterium
GGCGGGGAGTGGCAGGCGGTGCAGATCATCCGCGCCGACGGCGCCCGCGTCGCCGACCTTCGCCCGCTGGTCCGGTTGAACGTGTCCGTCGTTGTGGAGCAGAACGGACGGCGGGAGACCGGGAGCCACGGCCTGGGCGGCCGCGCCGGCTACGAGGGCTTCACCACGCCCGAAATCTGGCGCGCGGCGGTGGATGAAGCGCTGCGACAGGCGCTGCTCAACCTCGACAGCGTGCCGGCGCCGGCCGGCGAGATGGAGGTCGTGCTCGGCGCCGGCTGGCCCGGCATCCTGCTGCACGAGGCGATCGGGCACGGGCTGGAGGGCGACTTCAACCGCAAGAAGACCTCGGCCTTCTCCGGCCTGCTGGGCCAGCGCATCGGCTCACCGGGCGTCACCGTGGTCGATGACGGCACGATGGCCGACCGGCGCGGCAGCCTGACCGTCGACGACGAGGGCACGCCCTCCCGGCGCACGGTGCTGATCGAGGACGGCATCCTGGTCGGCTTCATGCAGGACCGGCTGAACGCGCGGCTGATGGACATGGCCCCGACCGGCAACGGGCGGCGACAGTCCTACGCCCACGCGCCGATGCCGCGGATGACCAACACCGTGATGCTGGCGGGCACGCACGCGCCCGAGGAGATGATCCGCTCGGTGAAGCGCGGCCTGTACGCGGTGAATTTCGGCGGCGGGCAGGTCGATATCACGTCGGGCAAGTTCGTGTTCTCGGCGAGCGAGGCGTATCTGATCGAGGACGGCCGCGTGACCGCGCCGGTCAAGGGCGCCACCCTGATCGGCAACGGCCCGGATGTGCTCACCAAGGTTTCGATGATCGGCGACGACATGGCGCTCGATCCGGGTATCGGCACCTGCGGCAAGAACGGCCAGGGCGTGCCGGTGGGCGTGGGGCAGCCGACACTGAAGATCGGCGGGCTGACGGTGGGCGGCACGGCGGCCTGAACCGGCCGGACCTCACGGGGTCTTTACTTTTCAGCGCCGATGTGGCTCATCGCGATCGTGCATCGGTCCTTGATCTGCGTCGCGGCTGGAATCATCCTGGCTCTCAGCCCGTTCGACGCGGCGAGGGCGGGGACGTGTCCCGTGGACCCGGCGATGCCGACGCTTTCGCTACCGCATCTGCGCGCCGCCGTCGTCGCCGGGGCG
This sequence comes from Acetobacteraceae bacterium, assembly GCA_039938035.1. Classification (GTDB taxonomy): domain Bacteria; phylum Pseudomonadota; class Alphaproteobacteria; order Acetobacterales; family Acetobacteraceae; genus DATFDN01. The sequence goes on from JBDTFI010000588.1 coordinate 1,165, forward strand.
CAAGGGGTGATCGTCACGCTGGGTTCCTCCTCCACCGTCGGCACCGCCGCGTCCACCCCGGCGCAAGCCTATCCCGCGGTTCTGCAGACCGATCTCTCGGCGGGGCTGCCCGACCTCCATATGGCCGTGCTCAACCGGGGCATCGGCGGACAGGACGCGCCGCGCGAACTCGACCGGATCGAGGCCGACGTGATCGCCGTGCGCCCACAACTCGTTATCTGGCAGGTCGGCACCAACGCCGCGTTGCGCCATATGGACGCCGAGACCTTCCACACCGACGTGGTCGCCGGCGTGCGCCGGGTGCAGGCGGCGGGCATCGACGTCGTGTTGATGGACAATCAGCGTTCCCCACGGGTCCTCGCGGTCGGCCCCGAGGATGTCGCGATCGACCAGGCACTGGCGCGGGCCGCCGAGGAGACCGGGGCGAGTTTGTTTTCCCGCGACCATCTGATGATCGCCTGGGAGGCTCAGGGCGCCGCCCCGGCCGAGTTCACCGCACCCGACCAGCTCCACCACAACGACCGGGGCTATCGGTGTGTGGCCCGATCGCTCGCCCGCGCCATCGTGCGCGCGGTGCGGCCGCAGTCGCTCGTGGCGGGCCCCTGAAAGCGACGCGCTCCGTGCTCAACCCCTCCCCTTGCGGGAGGGGTTAGGGGAGGGGTCGCTCCACACGCCTGGGAAAGGAGCGTACGTTGCGACAAGTGTGTTCCATCCTCCCAATTATCGCACTGGCGGCCTGTGCGAGCAACGCGACCCCAACCCCAATCCCCGACATAACCCAGGCACCGAAGCTGGACGGCGCTCCGATTCAGAATGTGCTGACCCGCGTGAAACAGGAGGTCGGTCTTTTCTACTCGGACGGAGCGAAGGCAGAACAGAACTGGCCTCAACTGCTCTCTGATCTGAAGGTCACTCCCGTGTGCGGGAACGGCCATATTGCATTTGAAATCACATCGATAAAGATGGAATTCTCTGCCGTCAATGACGCGACCGTGGGCGGCAGCGGCGGATTGAAGATACCGTTCGCCCCCGCTCCGGCTGGCGCAAGTGTATCGCCGGCCCTCAACGGCAGCCAGGAATCGGTGGGAAACATCGACCTCGTTTATACTTACAAGCCCTTGGCCAGCGGGCCGGTCAGCACCGATTATGACATCATTCGAAATACCGCGATCATCCTTCCAACCCTCGATAACCTGCGCGACGGGTTGATAAAGGCGACCGCGCATAGACCGTGTTTCAAAAGCCTGACGAGCACGGATCCGGTCCAGACCCTGACGTTCTCCGTCGACGTCGTCAAAGACACCAAGGAATCGCTTGGGTTCAATTTCTATTTCGTCAGCCTGTCCGGGTCGAACGAGAACAAGAACACCGGAAAGAACACGATCACCGTCTCTTACCGCCCCATCCCATTTCCCGGGGGAGAGCAAAATCTGATGTTGCTGCACAAGAAGATCAATTCGTAGCCTCCATGCGCGACACCATCCGCACCGACACCTTGGACATCGCGTTCGAGGCGCACGGCCCGCCGGACGCCCCACCGATCATCCTGCTGCACGGGTTTCCCGACGACCCGCGCACCTGGGACGGCGTCGCCGCGATGGCCGGGGCGGGCGCGCGCGTGCTGGTGCCCTGGCTGCGCGGCTACGGGTCGACGCGGTTCCTGCGCACCGACACGCCACGTTCCGGCCAGCAGGCGGCGCTCGGCGCCGATCTGCTCGGCTTCATGGACGCATTGCGGCTGCCGCGCGCGACGCTCGTCGGCTACGACTGGGGCGGCCGCGCGGCCTGCATCGTCGCCGCGCTCTGGCCGGCGCGGGTGCGCGCGCTGGTGTCGATCACCGGCTACAACATCCAGGACATCGCCGCATCCGCCCGTCCCGCCGCCGCCGAGCAGGAGCTTCGCTATTGGTATCAATGGTATTTCCACACCGCGCGCGGCCGTGCCGGGCTGGCGGCGAACCGCCATGACATCTGCCCACTCCTCTGGCGGTTGTGGTCGCCCAACTGGCGCTTCGATCAGGCGACCTATGACCACACGGCGCCGAGCTTCGACAATCCCGACTTCGTCGACGTGGTGATCCAATCTTACCGGCATCGCTACGGGCAAGCGCCGGGCGATCCGGCATTGGAGCCGATCGAGGCGCGCCTCGCCGCGCTGCCGGCGATCACGGTTCCCACGATCAACCTGCACGGCGCCGCGGACGGGGTGTCGCCGGCGGAAGGCTCGGAGCACCATGCGCGCTACTTCACCGGCTTTTACGAACGCCGCGTGGTCCCGGTCGCCGGTCATTTCCTGCCGCGCGAGGCACCCGCTTCGGTGATCGAGGCAATGCGAACCCTGCACGAGAGGACCAGCCCATGATGGCGGTCGCCGGCGCTCATCGCGTCATCTCCAGCAGATCCGTCACCACCCGTTCCAGATCGCGCAGCGTGTTGCACACCCGTACCATCTGGCAATGCGGGGCATAGCGGAACATGTCCGAATCGCCGGTCCCCCAGGACGAGCGGTACTCGGGGTTCAGCCAGATCACCCGCTTCGCCCGATCGGAGATGCGTTGCAGGATGTCGACGCGCGCCTCGGTGCGGTTTCCCCGCGCGTCGCCCAGGATGATGACCGTGGATTTGCGGTCCACGAT